>CAYHEL010000079.1:0-8893 GCA_964355415.1 uncultured Verrucomicrobiota bacterium
TCTGGACGACCTCACGAGGACGCGGGACTCTGATAGCATCAGTTCCGACTGTCGGGTCCCAGACGTAACCGATACCCCATTGATTCCGGACGCACCCGATCTTGCGGCGGATCATACATGCCGTTGTGTCCAACCCGCGCGAGAAGACACCAGATAGATTATAGACGCAGCGCATGATGTTGTTTCTGGAGACGGGTTCCCCCTCACTAGCGATCAACATGGCGCAGATTTTCATCTCGGCTTTGGTTAGGTGGACCGAATCACCGTCTCGGCGACAACTCATTTTGCCAAAGTCCAATTCCAGTCCCCCAAATTGGTGGCGCATCCCCACGTTCTTCAGTATGGCCCGAAAATCGAAGTCCCCCATCAGCACCTGGCCGCAATGCTCGCATCTTGAAAGGGCAGTCTGCATCATCACTCCACGGAAAAGGTCGCGCTGTAGCCGCGCAAATAAGGGTCGCTGGTTGGGACAAACATCAACCGCACCTGCGGCGCCGATATTGCTGGCATGGTGATCGTCCTGGTCTGCTCTACCATGTCCTGGCAATTGGTCGCCGTATAGATGAGATGATTGGTCATCGCCTGTTCCGACATCTGCATGGTGGGGGTCAGGAGGTAAATCTTAATGGTATCCCCGGCGCCGCTCGCCCGCCAACTCACCGGAAGCGGTGTGGACGCCCATGCAATCGCCCCATCTTGTGGGGCCAGAACATGGATGCCAGCGATGATGAACGGGGTTGTTTGAACGTAGTGCCCGGCCGGGATGTCGTAGGGCATCGCCGGGGATCGTGACGGAAATGGCAGCCCGTCCAACGTGGTCATACGGATGATGGCATTGGTTGACATCAACTCAGGGTCCGGAGGAGGCGCCCATATCAACTCCCCCTCAATGCGGTCGGGATCCACCGGCACGCCGTAGCCGATCCGCCGCACCCACGTATTTCCGCCGTCCACGGACAGATCCATGTGTGACCGTTTTACAGGCCACCGGTTGGTGGCAATGTCAGCCGCATAGGGACTATCGGGGTTGATGTAGATCGTGTTGGTGATGGCGGAGAACTTGACCGAGTAAACATTGTCCCGCAGATTGAGTCCGCGCCACGATGGCGGGCGCAAATAAACCTTCCCGGAGGTTTCCGCCCCGGCCTCCGGTACGCCGATGACCCAGCGCCGCGCCGGGAGATGATCCGGGCGGGGCGGCGGATGATGGATACAGCCGGTTAAA
This sequence comes from uncultured Verrucomicrobiota bacterium, assembly GCA_964355415.1. Taxonomy (GTDB): domain Bacteria; phylum Verrucomicrobiota; class Kiritimatiellia; order CAIKKV01; family CAITUY01; genus JAABPW01. Next base: position 1,226 of record CAYHEL010000079.1, read on the forward strand.
AGTATGATGGCGGCGAGGGCGAGTTTACGCATCAGGGGCCTCCGGTTGTTCGCGGGCGAGGTCGTACAGGCGGCGGAATGACGCGGCCAGCGCGCCCGAAACCCGGTCATTGTTGAGGTCCGGGCGCACGGAGAGAGCGGTGTCAATTTCGGCGTCGGATACAACGACCTCCTCGATGTGACGGAGGGCAGCTGCCGTATTGAGGATGAGGGGCAATGGCCTCCCCTTGCAGACCCCAAACACGCGAGCCGTGTACTGGCGGGAGATGGGATCGTAGGACGATGCGTCAATGATAATGGCCTCGTAGACGATGTTCGACGGCAGCGGTTGCGGGAGGGGTTGTCTGAGTTGGCTCATGGTGGGCTCCTTATAGGGTGATGATGTTCGTCAGGATCCCGGTGGCGTATTGCCAAACCTGGGTTTTGCTGCCGATCGACAGATTGGTGTATGCGCCAGTGAGGCCAGGCACACCGTTGATTCTCAGGGTGCCGGTGACATTCAGGTTGCGGTTCGATGCCGCGAACCAGTTCGTCCCGCCGGCATCGGTCATTATCAACGCCCCCTTGGATTCAACGTTGCCGCTGACCCCTTTGAGCGTCAGGAGGGTGGTGCCGTTCGCACCGTAAAACGCAACCGCGCCCGAGTTGGTGACGTTGACGTTCCACGTCTGCGTATATCCCGTTGCGGTTTCGACGGAGAACACCGTCTGACTCGTCGCGTTCATGAGCCGGAAATACTCAGGTCTCAGATACACCCGTTGCAGGTAGGATCCCAGATCAGACATCACCAACCCCGCCGATCCGCTGAGCCTGGTAATTAGATAACCGCTCGGCGTCCAGATTGACAACTCCTCCCCATACGATCCGCCCACGTCCATGACTGTCTGTCCACTCACCGGCTCAAATATCCTGAGCCGTGTGTCCAACTGCGCCGTGGTCCGCCCGATCGAATCCCGGATATACAGGATGCCATCAGAGATGAGGGTTCGGATCATGCCCGCCGCATTGCGCAATGTCAACGCGCCCGCACTGTCCATTCGCGACCGCTCGGTGCCGTTGATGTCCTTCGTCTGAATCAACCCGTTTGCGATTGTCAGATTGCTGATAGAGAGGTAGGAAAACTGCATGTTGGTCCGCCATGCGTCGAACAGGGGCTCCGGGTACCCGGTGGCCCCGGAAATGTCGCCCACCAGTCTCCCCTCGAATGCGGCGTTGGTGTCCATCAACCGCACTCCGCCCGCGTGGAGTAGGCCCACCTCGTTGGATGCCACTGACCAGCCGGCGACGTAGTGCCCGCCGTATCCCCTGGCGTACAGGCCCCACTCGCCAGGGTGGCCCCTGAATGTCAGACTGGGTACCAGTCGCGATCCGTCGTAAAGGCGTACATTGCAGTCGAGGTCCTCCTCATAGAGTTGCAGTGTGCCCTTGAGGAGCGTGATTCCGTTACTATCCACGCCACCGATATGCTCGCCATTGATGACCCACTGCGTCTGATTGGTGGACATGTCCACCCGCCACACCCCATCCGTGCCCTGGGTCCATGTGCTGTTGACGCTGTCCCCGATCCGGATGCCGTTGGTGTGTGCTACGCCATTGACCTCGGTGTTGGTGTAGTTCCCCGCGCCGCCACCGCCACCGCCGATGGTGATGTTGGTCACGGTCATCGTCATGACCGTCTGGTTGAGGTTGGTCACGATCTGGATGGTGATGTTGGTGGTGGCGGTGCCAGGATCGCCTTTGTCGCCTTTGGGACCTTGGGGGCCCTGCGTGAACTTGATGAGATTCGTGGGGGCCATGCCAGCGTTGAGCCAGAGTACACTCGCGCAGTCTATCAGACGGATGGGAGTCGGGTTGGTGGCCGGGGCCTCATACCCGAGATTCGGCAACATGGTGATGACGCCCTCCTGGCGGATCGCGGTATTGGTCAAACCGGCCGTCACGACCTCATAACTGTAAACGGTATTGGTCAACTCGGATGCCGGGGTCCACAGAAAAACGAGTTCCCCCTGGTTCGTGGTCGTGGAACCTGGGAGATAGTAGAGATTGGTGTCGCCGATTTGACGATAAAAGATTCCGAGATCTGTTGCCTGAGAGAAGTCGACTCCACGGTTGTAGTCGTAGAACCAGGGCATGATGTAGACGGATTCTCCGCGTTTGATGTCTATATCGTGTTTTGCGGGGCGGGACCGTTCGATCTGCCATTTGTCTTGTGCCGGGATGGGGTCAGCGGGACTTATGGTCGCACAGATGACTATGGACAACAGACCAGAGATTATAGACCGACGCGAGATCACAGGGTCACCTTGTTGGTGGCGTACCCATCGTAGAACTGAAGGAGGTTGGTCACACTCTCCAGAATGTTGGTCCAGACGCCGGACCAGCGGACTGGGGCCGAAATCGGCGGGGCGAATTGGTTGGTGGCGGGGCCCGTAATGGCCGCAAAAGTGCCGGTGCCGTTGGAGAAATAGGGGGTGGTGTTGGTGACGGGGATGATGGAGGTTGCCATGGTGAAAGTCCCAGTGCTTTCGGAACCCGCGTGAAAATTGGTGCCGAAATACGTTCCTGTAAGTGCGGGGCCGTAGAAGCACATATAGGGAGCATAAGCCGCATTGAGGTGCCATTCTCCATTTGTGCCCCAGGTATCTACCACGAGATGGGGATTCCCGACAGTGTTAGTCGTACACCATTTGCCAGCCACGATCCCGTAACCTGGATAGATTTCGGTGGACAGGAAGAAACTCGTCCCGACTGCAGGGCCGTTATAATTCGCGCCATTCGTCGCTGTAATCACGAGGTTGGTTAGGGGGACAATGCTTACGATCCATGATCCCGGTGCGAAATCGTTTGTCGTCTTACCGGCCGCCGTGCCGAACGGTTGGGATGCGCCGCCGATCCAGCCGTTTGTGGACATGTTGGCGCGAGTCGCCGATCCGGCCGATGAGGCGTAACCCGCCGAGACCGCATAGAGTGCCTGGGTGGATGTCATTGAAGTGGCGGCGCTTCCGGCTGTCGGGGCATAGGTGGCAGTCGTGGCCGAGTCGGCGGTTGCGGCATGTGCGGAGTCCGAGGCGTAAACCGCAACCGATGCCATGCCGGCATTGGTGGCGTAGGACGCGGTCCCGGCCGATCCGGCACTACCCGCAGATCCTGCGGAGGTGGCATAGGCGGCCGTGGCCGCCGCGCCTGCATTCGAGGCATACCCGGAGTTGATAGCATACAGGGCGTTGGTCACAACAGATTCCCCTGGCGTCACCGGGACGCCGTTGACGGTCAGGGATTGTACATCCAAGCCGCCATGGACGGTCATCAGTGATCCATTGGTGCCGCCTGTTTCGTCCACGGCAACCGCCCGGTAGTAGGCCGGGGTGTTGGTCACGAGCGGGAACGTGAGAGTGTACTGCCCGTTGCTCAAAACCGGATAGGTTGACGTAAACTCGTTGGTGGTCAGGCGCGTCCAGGAGCCAACAAGAAGGTCGCCCGTCCACTCAGGATACGGACGCCAGCCGACAGCCCCTGTGACGCGAAGGGTGCAAGATGTGCCGGAAATAGAGAAGTACCGGATATGGGGGACGAGCGATCCGCCGGCGACGATCTCCACCAGCGGGGTACCGGCAAAGGTAAGGCTCCAGGTGTCATTGGTGACGGATGCGAGGAACCGGGTGTCAAACGCCACTGGGTGGCCGCCTAGATCAACGGCGGAGAGGGCGGGGTATGACGACCATTGACTACCACCGCCGCCGCCGACGAATCCTGCAAGGCGGCTGTTCAGGGTTTGCAGGTTGACTGCATCGCGGTTGCCAACAGGATTATCCACCCGGATCACAATGCCTGCGTGATCGTTCGTTTGCCCGATCAGGCCAGGGTTCCGGTGCCCGTTCACGGTCGCCGCGGCCAGATGCGCCCGGGGGGATTCTCCTGGTGGTGGAGTGCTGTACTCGGCACGGATCCGGAGGCGGTATTGCGGCCAGGAGGAGATTAAATCGACAGGAGGGTCCAATTCCGTCCAGGAAGTCTCGTTGGTGGACCATTCGACAACCTGGTTGAGGAGATAAAGATTTGACCAGGTCACCGAAACGTCGCGCAGACCGGGGCCGGTGATCATCGGTGACACCAGGGCGTTGGTATAGCAATCAATGGCGCCATTGGTCATGGTGCCGGCAACGGTCCACCCGGAGGAGTTGGTCCAGACGTTGGTTGCGGACTCCCACCAGGTGTTGGTGGTGAAGGTCAAGTCGGAGATGGTGACGGGTTGGTTGACCCTGGCGATCGCGTTAGATGCCAGGATGCCAGTGGCGTTAAACTGCAACGTGGTGGCGTTGACGCTGACGAGGGCGCCGGATGCTGGCGGAAGGTTCGTGGATGAAAAAGCATTTACCACGAAGGACACAAAGAACACGAAGATGAGAAGGATTGAATTGTTCATGATACGGGGCCCCACTTGATGGTTTCTTCGGCGCCGGAACCTTCCAAGAAAACGTTACGCCAGATGCCGGTGGTTCTGTTTTTGATTTGGAGATCTCCATCGGTCACGCGGACAGTGGGATTGGCGGCGCCCATGATCGCGAGATCGTTCTGGGCCCCATCTTCCTCCACGGTGATCTGTCCGCAACCGCAGGTGATGTATTTGTTGTCGGTGGTCAAGGCATGGATGACCCAGAACAGGGTGCGCTTTTCATCGGTGGAATTGGAAAAATCCACCTGCGTGTCCGCATGGGTAAGGGCGAAGGTCCCGTGTTCCTTGGATCCATCGTTCCAGTTGGCCTCCGATATGGTCATGTCGAGATCGGCCGGGAGAAGCGTTTTCTGGACTAACGGGGCGGTTGACCGGGGAGTCGCGTGGAGTTCGAAATAGACCGCAGAAAGGTTGCTTTTGTCGTCTACGATGGTCGTATCGACGAACAGGGCGAACTCGACATCCACGGGGACACCGCGCCAGATGATGGCGGCGTTCGCGGTCAGTTTGTCGGTCACCAGGGAGTGGGACCTGGAGTTGCAGGCGAAACGCACGCGGGTGGGTTGAAGTTGGGTTGTCATTCGGTCAAAGGCCCTCCGATGATGCTGAACTCAACGCTCCGGGTGACGCCCAGCGGGGTGGTTTTAATGGCGGTGATGACGGCGTTCGGAATCTTGACGCGTTTTTCCACGCCGTTGGCATCCACTTCGATCAGGTGGATGGTTCCGGACCTGATGCAACCGGCATGAAAGGCCAGTTGCCAGGAGTGGGCGGCAATGATGCTGGCGCATTCACGGGCAATCCGGAACGCCACGGAAACCCGCTGGTTCTGGCGGTTGTAGGCCTTGGCGGCCGTGGCCCTGAGGAACTCCGCAACCTGGGGGACAACCTGGTCGTCAATGATCAGTCCATCATTCAATGGGCCGTGGTTCTTATCCTGACCCCGTCCGGGACCGTCGCAGAGGACGGTCTCGGAGTTGTCGGCGGCTTTGATGAGGATGCGCATGGGGGCAGGGAGAATGGTTGATGGTTGATGGTTAACGACTACGCTACGAGACCGATGGAGAAGAGTGCGTCCAAGGCGCCGGTGGTGAGACCGCGCACGGTGACAAGTTCCAAGTCGTTGACGCGATCGCCCACGTCATACTGGTGCCCTGCCTCCTCCAGGATGCAGTTGTTGATGACCAGGATGGGGTTTCCGGATCCGCCGGTGATGGTCAGTGCGGCCTTCAGGCCGGTACCGGAGGCACCGCGGGCGGCGCCACTGCCCTGGATGAGTTTCAGGGAGTGCAGGTCGGCCACTTTGAGACCGAGGGGGTTGCACTTGGCGGAGATCTTCGCCTGGCCATTGTAGAGGTAATCGAAGATCCCGATGGTGTCCTCGTCCTGGGGATCCAGACCCACATCGAAACTGACAATCCATCCGGACTTGGTCTTGAGATCGTTCCAGGGAGCCGAGAGAGCGCCCAGGGAGGCGCTGTAGGGAACGGTCTTGACGCCGGTCGCGGCAAGACCCGTATCGGTGAAGGCGGCATCGGCCAGGTCAACGAAGTGCCCGGCGACTGACCAAGCCTCGGCGGCGGTGCCGATGGCGGTGAACGTGACTTGTCCAAGGGCGGTCTTGACGGAACTGAGCATCAGATCCGGCATCTTGCTGACGAAGGCGTTCTTGAAGGTCAGTTTCTCCTTGGCGTTTGCCGGATGCACGACCAGGGATTTATCAGCGGCCGGCAACGCGCTGGATCCCGGCGTAGCGGAGATGTGCGGGAACAGTTTCGAGAGGATCCCGGCAGTGATCTCGCCATGCGGGGTCAGGGTGACTTCTGTGATGACCTGTTTGGTCTTGCGATCGATGACTCCGACGCCGGCGACCGGGATGTCGAAGAATTCCGTCTTCGTCTTCACCACGACGGGCGAGGATGAATAAAGGGTGACGCCGTCATACGTGACGATGGCGCGGCCGCGGTAGAGGGTATCGGTTCTATTGATGAGTGCCATGGGTGATCTCCTATTGGGTTACGATTCGACGAGAGCGGGTATATTGAGTGAGGTTTTGGCGACTACGTCCCAAACCAGGGAATCTGGACTCGGGACCGCTCCGGACCGCTGCACCACGAGGGAGCATTCGTCCCGGAAAACGAAGTGATGGAGGCGGCGCGTGATGCGGGTCCCCACCATGGAATAGGTTTTGCGGGTACCTGATGACCCGCGATTGATGAGGGGATTTTCGACCGTGCGGACCATCACGGGCACATTATCGGCCACGATCGAGGGTGCGTCGGCGGCGATTCCCTGGAGGGAAGGTAAGGCCACGATAATGCAGATGCCCTTCCCCAGGGAACTGAGGGACTGTTCGATCCGTTGTTCGATGTCGGCTGGGGTTTCCGACTCCTTGCCGTCATTAGACATGTCATCGGGCGTAAAGATATCGATCCCGCTGAACCAGGTATCGGACAGCAACCGGGCCTTGATGGCGGCCTGGAAGTCGGAGATGACGGCATCTGGATCTATATCGGGCATGTCAGAGTCCTGCCAGTTTGGTGCGGGAGGTTTTGCGAGATGGAGTGGATACCTGTTCGATCTTCGCCGTTGAGATGTCTCCGGTGACAGGATCCTCGATGGCGAATTTGGCATCGGCCACGCGATCCAGGAGCCGGAGGGCGTCGGTTTTCTCGGCAATGCGTTCTTCGGTCAGGAGTGACTTCAAGGGCAACCGGGTGCAAATCCGGTGACGGATGATTGCCAGGGTGGCGGATACCAGTTTGGACGGGACCTTGCCGGCATCGCCCAGGCGATTATCGGGGTTCGCGGCCACATAGCCGCGAACCTCGTCCACAACCGCCGTAATGATTCCGGCCACCGGGTCAGTCTGGCCCGACCCCAGGGCGGCAGTCTGCAAGGCAGACACCTCGGCACCCGAGAGTTTGGTCATCACATCCGATACGGTTATGGATTGCCAGGCCATGAGTTACTCCCCAACGGTCCAAGACTTGATTGAGCCGCGTTGCACGACGATCGTGTTGGTCTTGCCGTCTGCCGTGATGATGATGTTGGTGTAATTCGCCACCATTCCGGCGGCGTGGTTGGTCCAGTCGGCGGCGTTCGCCGACGCCACGTAAACCTGACCGGAAACGCTCGTGAACTGTCCCTGGATGGTTTGCACCTGACCGGAAACGCTCGTGAACTGTCCCTGGATGGTTTGCACCTGACCGGAAA
>CAYHEL010000080.1:0-8875 GCA_964355415.1 uncultured Verrucomicrobiota bacterium
CGATTCGTTCATGGGACGACTGCGGGCGCGGACGGGCAAGGCATTTGACCTGCCGACGGAATCGCAGTGGGAGTATGCCGGACGGGCTGGGACAGCCACGGCGCTGAACTCTGGCAAGAACCTGACGACAACGGATAGTTGCCCGAATATATCTGAGGTGGGGCGGTATTATTACAATGGCGGTAGCAATTCCGCGCAGTCTGTGGATATTTCTGGTGGGACGGCAAAGGTTGGGTCGTATCTGCCCAATGTGTGGGGTCTATATGACATTCACGGTAACGTGTGGGAGTGGTGTTTGGACTGGGATGGAACGTACCCCGGCACTGTGAGTAATCCGCCGGGTGCACCATCGGGTTCGAACCGTGATCGTCGCGGCGGTGGTTGGGGCTTCGACGGCGCCCCTGATTGCCGGGTTGGCGCTCGTAGCGCCAACATCCAAACCTTCTCCAACTACGGCCTGGGTTTCCGGGCTGCTCTCCCCCCAAGTCAGTAAGGCCGTTAAGTTTGGCATCAATTTCCCAACCATCGCCGGTTGGGTAGGTCATTCAGGAACAAAAATGATTGAGCAGGTTCATGCTCATTTATCGCCTGAATCCAAAATAGCGAGATGCAGAAACTTCAATTGAGCCTTTTGAAACCCTGTGAAACAACTCAAAACCGTGTCCATGAGGATCAGGCGAAAGTGGAGAAAATTGTTGATTCTAAAGTGGCGTAAGGTATTGTATGCGAACTCTTTTCCGAATGACTTTACTTAGGAAATCCACGGCGGGATAGCTCAGTGGTAGAGCAGCGGACTCATAAGCCGTTGGTCGTGGGTTCAACTCCCACTCCCGCCACCATCCTTCGTCACACCTGTCGGATCCCGTTCATGCAGGATCTCGGACTCAATGCGATCCAGCCAGGAGTGGAAATCGTCGAGATCAAGAGGTTTGCTGAAATACCGCGTTCCATATTTCGCCACTCGAAGCAAGACGGTTTCCAGAAGCCCGTTTCCGGAGATCAGGGCGAGATGACGGCAACGACACCCCTTTTTGATTGAGGATTCCAACAACTCGACACCATTTATAACCGGCATATTGAAGTCGGTGACGATCAGATCCGGGCACCCTGCCTGGAGTGAACAGGGACACACGCTGCAATGATACAGGGGGCAATGAATGGGATTCTCATAGGTTTGAACCTCATATCCCCGGCGTTGCAACACATGTCGCAAATAGAACAGCGAGGCCGGATCATCATCAATGACCAACGCTCTCCTGGAACGCATGTTATTCACCCTCACCTCTCCAAAGTGCACTGATTGTCAATGCCTGCTTTCTGAGGTGATTCTAGGGAGCCGCCCCCTCTATGCCTATCGGGGAAACCCTGAATTATCATCAGGGTTATCCCGATACACTCAAGAGGATGCGGAATTAAAGAATGACTTTACGTCGCCAATGATAATGGACTAGCATCCGCCCCTTGATGATTTGATCAACGGCCGATTTCAGCGGGGAGGACGAAGACATGAAAAATCAGGTTATATTGTTTCAGGGTGATTCCATCACCGACTGCGGACGGGCGCGTGAGGCGGTTCAACCCAATACCGGCCTCGGGGCGGGGTATCCGCTTCTGGCCGCCTCGCATCTGCTTTGCGCCAAGGCGGAGGACGGACTCAGCATTATCAATCGCGGGATCAGTGGAAACCGTGTCGTCGATTTGTATGCGCGTTGGAAAGTTGACGGTCTCAATTTAAATCCCGACCTGATCAGCATCCTGATCGGAGTCAACGACACATGGCATGAATTCGGCAGCGGGAACGGTGTCGAAATTCCGCGCTTCGAGCAGTTCTACCGGATGTTGCTGGAATGGACCGTCCAGGCCAGGCCCGCAGTCAAACTGGTGCTCGGTGAACCATTTGTGTATGTCTGCGGTGCGGTGAGTCAGGACTGGGTTCCGGACATCAACCAGCGCCGGGATGTTGTGCGCAGGATGGCCCGGGAGTTCGACGCCGTATTGATTCCTTACCAGGACATTGTCAATGCCGCACTGAAACGGGCTCCCGCGCAATACTGGCTGGCCGATGGCGTTCATCCCACCTATGCCGGGCATCAGCTCATGGCGGACGCCTGGCTGAAAGCCACGGACAAGATCATTTGACCGGGTCGCGCCGCGCCTGGAAGGCCTTCTGGTCTGTCATCAGGGCGACGTCCGCCGCGCTGTAGCGGTCGGCCTCGCGAAAGGCCTGTTTTTGTTGGGCCGAGGCCCTGTCAACATCGAACATCCAAAGCCAGTCATGGTAGTTCCCGTGACATTGGACGGCGGGGAACACACGGGCATCCCACAGACTGCGTTGGGTTGCCGGATTCCCGGGATCCCAGACGGCCTCCGGCGGGAGTCCGGCCGCCTCAAGCCATGCGAGTAACGGGAGACCGCAGAATGTGCCGCCCTTCTCCGCGCTATCCTTGAACGTATCGGCGATTCCGTAACACCTCACGAAATGAACACGGGCGCCGTGTCGGTCGTATCCCGGCACAATGTCCAGACAGGCATTGGCTGGTAACGTCAGCGGAGTGGCAATGTCGGCCCCGACAACGACATTGTGACCGATCAAGCGCAGTGTCGAGGAGAGTGCGCATCCTTCCACCCAGGAGTCGGGGCCGATGATTTCCGCCTGACCGGTCAGGCGCGTGTTCAAGATCAGTTGGGTGGTGTGTGGCGGCAGGCCCTTGTCATGCCCGAGCAGTTCGAGACCGCTGGTAATCAGTTGTCGGGTTGTTCCGAAGTGCATGAACCGGCAGGAGGGAACCACCTGAAGATGGAATGGAATGGCGTTCAGCGCCCGGAAGGGGCGCTCCAAAACCGGAATATCCCACAGGGATCCGCTGTCACGAACACTCCGGACATAATGCTCGAAGGTGGCCTCCGAACCCAGGGCGCAACAGACTTCACGATACAGATCCAGTCCTTTCGACAGGATGAGCGCCTGGATTCCGGGCGCCCACTCGTACCGTCCGTCGGCGCCTTGAACCACGTCAAATGCCTCGAGCAGGTGGAGCACCGATGCGGCGTCAAAACTCATGACGCCCATATCCAGCGCCGACAGACCGTCGGCGTTGAGGGCGCCTGATCGCCTCTGAGTTTCGGGATTCGGTTTTTGGAGATAACATTTGACGCCGTCGCCTTCGGATACGAATACCCCGTGTTTGCTCGACTGCTCGGGGGTATCATAACACGCGAGCGCCGTCAGGCCCGGCAGATCCAGTCGTACAGAGCGGGGATCGTAGTGAAGCAGCACATCCCCTGAGGCGACAAGAACCTGCCCGGCGTTGACGGGCGGGGCGGGGAGTTGGAGAAAGGACGGAAGCAGGCGGTCAAACAAAGTGGATGCAGACCCGGATGCCAGCGTTCCGGGAACAGGAATGAATATTTTGCCGCAGGGCCCATAGGCGGGCAGTCGGCGGGAGTCACCCCCGGCATGAATGATCAAGACGCGAAGACGGCGAAGGATCTGCCCGATGGCCTCGGGATGGCCCTGAGGGCAGCGGGCTTCCTGTTCCTGATTCAGAACGCGCAGGATGCAAAGTAACGTGCTTCCTCCGCTCCCGATACGTTTCCCTTCAGGGTCGGTAACCACGATGACGTGTCGGAATTGCGGCAACAGGCCAAGGCGTTGCCGATGCGAAAGCTGCCTTTCATAAGCGGCGCCCTGCGAGGCATTTGAGGCGGTGACGATCAGGTAATCCCATGTTCCGGAAATCCCAAGCCTCTCAGGATCCTCGCTCATCCTTTCAGGCCCAGCCTTCCAGACCTGAATGTCTCCAGCGTATCAATTTTTCGCAGATACGGTTTCTTGAGTGTTTCGGTCATGGTCTTCCCCTGTGTTCAGAGTTGTACAGCCGACACGGTTTCGAATCAAATGCAAAAGGCACGCCCGCAACGGGACAGGCGAGGCGGGCTCCCTTTGAGTGAGACGGAAATTCTTGTTCAGGGAAGTGCGGCAGTGTGCTACACAGTGTGCCCGAAGCCATGACTCAGGAAGGGAATGATGGTGGGAAAGACTCCAGGCAAACGCATTCTATTGATCAAACCGTCCGCGCACGATGCCGCCGGACGGGTGATCCGGGTTCGTCGGTCGTTCTTTCCGTCCCGAACCCTGCCGTATCTGGCCGCCTCCATTCCCCCGCATTTCGACGTTCGCTTTCTTGACGACGCCGTTCAGGATGTCACCGGAAATGAGGATGCGGATCTGGTCGTCATGACCGGGATGTTGCCGAACATGCCCCGCGCGATTGAGTTGGGTCACCGGTTCCGGAAACGTGGCATCACGACGATGATCGGCGGGATCGGTGTCTTTTCAGTTTATGAACTTGTGCGCGCCAGCGGGGCATTCGACTGTATTGTCCAGGGCGAATCGGAGACCGTCTGGGATGGCATCCTTGACGATTACCGGGCGGGGTGTCTTCGCGACTCATACAAGGGCGAACGTCCGGCAGACTTGTCGGGTTTACCCGTGGCGCGCTACGACCTGATTGATCCCTCGCGCTACTGGCGCCTGCCGGGGCAACGCCTTCCGTTTTTGGCCGTCGAGACCTCACGCGGCTGCCCGCATAGTTGCTCCTTCTGTTCCATCCGGCTGTATTTCGGGCAGAAGGTCCGATTCCGGCCAATTGCCGATGTGGTTGACGAGGTGAAGAAACTGGGATCGCCGTACTTCATCTTTTCTGATGACAACCTGATGGCAGACCCGGAACGCGCGCGGGAATTATTCACAGCGCTGAAGCCGTTGCGGATCCGGTGGGGCGGACAGTTTGATGTTAACGCGATTCGTCACCCTGATGTGTTGAGGCTTGCCGCCGAGGCGGGCTGCCGGTATGCCGGAGTGGGCATTGAGTCTATTACGCCTCAGAATTTTGAATACACCCACAAGCACCAGAACCAGCACGTCATGATGGAGGATGTGGTCAAGGGGTTCCGTGAAGCGGGCATCGCGATCGCCGCGAGCCTGATTTTCGGAATGGATTGGGACACCCCGGAGAGTATTGAGGAAACCCTCGACCGGGTCATCCGCAGTAAAGCCGACTTTTTGTTGCCGTGGACGTTGACCCCGGGTCCCGGTTCGGCGATCTACGACCAGTTGAAAAGCGAGGGGCGGCTGTTGCATGAGAATTTTTCGCTCTATAATGGGGTGGATGTGGTTTTCAGGCCTCTGCATATGACGCCGGAGCAACTGGCGGCGAAGTTGTCCGGCGCCTTGCAACGGTTCTACCGGCTGCGGCACGCACTGCCCCGCGCCCTGACCGCCGCGCGCAAGACCGATGTTCTGGGCATGGGACTGTTCTTCTGGGCCGTGACGCGGAGCGGGCGCCATCCGTTCGCCGGCGTGTAAGGAATGGATCAATGGATTTTAACAACCAGACTTTTCAGCGAACCCGGGCGAACACCCGGGCGCGATTACTGGAGTCCTTCAATCCCGGCGGATACTGGTACGGGCGGTTGTCGAGCAGCGCCCTGTCGACGGCGACGGCGACCATCGCGCTGGCGCTGACGGACAGGGAAAAGCATGATCGTCTCATCCGCAACGGCCTTGACTGGCTCGCCGCCAACATGAACCCGGACGGGGGGTGGGGGGACACCGTTCGCAGCCGTTCGAATATCAACACGACCAGTTTGTGTTGGTCAGCCCTGGCCTTTGCGCCCGGGGAGAATAAGGAGTGGTCCCTTGCGGCGGATCGTGCGGGAGAGTGGATCCGCCATCATGCCTCAAGCGATGAGGCCGGGACGATCGCAAAAACGATCCTGAAATTCTATGGGGCGGACCGGACGTTCTCTACGCCGGTCCTCACACTCCTGATCCTGAGCGGGCGTCTGGGGCCGCGCCGGGAGGCGTTCGCGAACATTCCGGGTCTTCCTTTCGAGCTGGCGGCGGCGCCGCATGAACTGTGGAGTTCGCTAGGACTTCCGGTGGTCAGTTACGCGCTACCGGCGCTGGTGGCGATCGGGCAGACGCATCACTTTCACCGTCCGACACGCAATCCACTCCGGCGCGTTATCCGCAACGCGGTGCGCGAGAGGACTCTCAACACGGTTCTCGGGATGCAACCGAGCAGTGGCGGATTCCTCGAAGCCATTCCCTTGACCAGTTTCGTTTGCGCGTGCCTGGCTTCCATGGGGAAAACCGATCATCCGATTGTTCAGAACGCAGTGCGGTTCCTGACCGGACAGGTGCGCGAGGATCATGCCTGGCCAATTGACACCTGTCTTTCGACTTGGCTGACGTCACTTTCTATCCATGCGCTCTCGATCAACGGCGGGTTGCGCGAAAGCCTGCCGGAGCCATCCCGCCGGGCCGTGATGACCTGGTTGCTGGGGCAGCAGTATGATCATGTCCATCCGTTTACCCACACCCCGCCCGGCGGTTGGTCGTGGATGGATACCGACGGCGCCGTACCGGATGCCGACGATACGCCGGGGGCGATTCTAGCCTTGCTGGAGTTGGCTCCCGGCGATCCCGCTGTGCGTGCGGCCATTGAGCGCGGCGCGATCTGGTTGTTGAAACTCCAGAACCGGGATGGCGGCATGCCGACATTTTGCAAGGGGTGGGGCAAGTTGCCGTTTGATCGGAGCGCGGCGGACATCACGGCGCACGCGCTCCGTGCCTGGCATCGCGCCCTGCCGGTACTGACACCTGAAACCGCAACACGGGTTCGGAAGGCCTCGAAACGTCTGGTGCGGTACTTGAAGACCAGGCAAGCCGTCGACGGATCCTGGTTACCACTGTGGTTTGGCGACCAGTTCGGGCCCGACGATACCAATCCCTGTTACGGGACAGCGCGCGTGGTCAAGGGCCTTGCAGAGGCGGGCTTTACCCGTGACGACGCGACGCTCAAGGGAGTCCGGTGGCTGGTCGAAACACGCAAACCCGACGGGGGCTGGTCTGGCGGGAGTGGTCCGGCGACCATTGAGGAAACCGGGACTGTGATCGAAGCCCTTGCCACCTGGTTCATGCACGGAGGACAGGCAGATCCCCTTGCCGACGAAGTCAGGGCGGCGGCTCTGGCGGGACTGGACTCCCTGATCCGTCAGACGCGGGAAGGAACGGAGTTTCCGGGCGCTCCGATCGGTTTGTACTTTGCCAAGTTGTGGTATTTCGAAGACCTGTATCCTGTTGTTTTTGCCCTGTCCGCGATGGACATGATGGTCGCAGCCGGATTGATGGAAAACAGCACGGACGTGAAAGGGAGCATGGGAACGGTTTGACATGCAAGGAACGATGAACGCCATTTCGCCATGGACTTCGAGTGAATACGGGAAACCAACATGCTTGACAGGGCGTGTCCTTCTCAAATAGGGTGACTCCATCATGACCAGTAGAGAAAGAGTATTGCGTTGTTTGAATATGGATTGCCCCGACCGGCCGCCGCGTGATCTGTGGTTGTTGCCTGCGGCGCGGCTGTCCCAGGGAGACGCGGCGATCAACGATTTCATCAGGCGGTGGCCGACCGATTTTGTCCAGTGTTCCGCAGGCCGTCCCACGTCGCGGCGGGCCTCCGGAAACGCCTATGCGCCGGGCACGTCCACCGACGAGTGGGGTTGTGTCTTTGAGAACATCATGCCCGGTGTTCATGGCGAGGTCAGGCATCCCCTTTTGGACGATTACGCCAAGTTGCCGGACATCCGTCCACCGGTGGAATTTCTCGAAGTCGACACCGAAGCCGTCAATGCGTTTTGCCGCCAGACGGACGCCTTTGTGTTTGCCAGCGGCTGGGCGAGGCCCTACGAGCGAATGCAGTTTCTGCGGGGCACCGAGAATCTCATGATGGACATCGCGGAGGAGAACGATGGCTTCAAGGCGCTCGTCGCTCTGGTGCATGGCTTTTTCCGCGAGCAGTACGAACGGTGGACCGCGACCGAAGTGGACGCCCTGGTGATGATGGATGACTGGGGTTCGCAATCCTCCATGTTGATCTCGCCGGAACAGTGGCGGCGCCTGTTCAAGCCGCTCTACGCCGAGTACGTCCGCATCGCCCATTCGACGGGAAAGAAGTTTTTCATGCACTCCGACGGTTGGATTCTCGATATCTATGAAGACCTGATTGAGATCGGCGTGGATGCCATCAACAGTCAACTTTTTTGCATGGACATCGAGGAAATCGGTCGGCGTTGCCGCGGTCGTATCACGTTCTGGGGCGAAATCGACCGGCAACATATCCTGGCGATGGGAACGCCCGCCGACGCTCGCGCCGGGGTTCGGCGGGTCAGGGAGAACCTCTGGCAGGACGGCGGTTGCATCGCCCAATTTTCCTTCGAGGGCGATACCCGGCTCGCGAACGCAGAGGCCGTCTTCGATGAATGGCGGATCTTGTTTGAAGCGACCTCGTGAGGCCGTCTTCAGGAGAACCCGCGCTTGCCCTTTGACCGTTTGTCTGGCATATAATCCCACCCCAACCCCCAAAGGAGATTCTTCATGGCAACCATGGCGTTTATGCAGAACCGGCTCGGGCGTACCGACGGCGTGTCCCTGGAAGTGGACAAGTGGCGTTCGATTCTTCGTGATCGGATGGGCCATTCCGTCATCTATTGTTCAGGGAATTCCGACGTCAAGACCAACTACGTGATTGACGAGATTTACGCCCAGCACCCCGTCACGTGGAAAATCCTCCGCAATGCCAGCGTGAAACTCACCGATTACACCCGCGAGGAGGATCTCGAGGCGGATATCTATCGGCATGCCGACGTGGTCGAGCAGAAGATTCTCCGCATGATCGAGGAGAAGGGCGTCTCGCTGTTGCTCCCCAACAATCTGTGTTCCGGCGGTTATCAGCCCGCCTCCGCGATTGCCCTGCACCGGGTTTTCCGGAAGACCGGCATCGCCGGGATCGTGCACAGCCACGAT
>CAYHEL010000081.1:0-8864 GCA_964355415.1 uncultured Verrucomicrobiota bacterium
CAGATTCGGCGTCGAAAGAATCATGATACCTCCGGGTTTCAGAAGATCATAGATATTCCTCACCGCCAATTCAGTGTCCGCAATGTGTTCAATGACCTCAAGACAGATCACCAAGTCGTAACGCTCCCGCTCCCCGGCTGCTATCGGCGCCTCCGCTATATTCCGCTCTTCCGCCTGCCACTGCCGACCCCTTGCCTCCTCAACCGCCTGCCGCGAGAGATCCCACCCCGTCACCTGGCAGTTCTCACCTCGATCAACCCCGTTTTGAGCCAAACGCTTAAAGCAGGCTTCAATCATCGTCATATTGCCGCAACCGATGTCCAGAATCTTGAGTTCACGGGCACGATTTGCCACCAACCACGGTTGAATGAAATGAGCCAGGGCAGCGACACGAGCGTCACCGGCTTGATTACCATAATGGTTTTCATAGAACGTTTTCATGTTCTGTTCGCTTATGATCCTTCATTGCTCGGGTCACAAGCCCTCTCCAACGCCACAAGCAACCGTGTGGCAAAAAGACCCGGAAGACGATCACAGACATGATCGATCTTTCTGAGTAGCGGCAGGGCCCGCCGTGGATACCACGCCCTGCGACTGTAGCCTCCGGATGCGACATAGGATAGGGCCGAGTATTTTCGCAAACCAACCAGCCGCCAGGCCTGCCACCGGGAACGTTCTTGCTTCCGGCAGAAGAGTCGCCAGGCATTGCCTTGGGCCGCGTAATATCCATCCGCCTCCGGTGTCCATCCGGCGGGCGCCATCCACGCAATGGGCGCTCCCAGCCTCAGCGGTTCAGGATGCAACAACCCATAGACCATCAACCCGAGAACGCTGACACACGGATCAAAGATGATCACGCGCCCACCGGGTACAAGAACACGGCGTATCTCCTCAAATGCCTCACCAGGATAGCGCAGATGATGAAAAACATCGAAGAGAATCAAATTGGCCACGGAGGCATCCGGGAAAGATAACCGATAGGCGTTTTCCACACGATCCAGCCAGGGGTTCGGGAAAAGGTCGGTACAGAGACAGTCGGGAATGACGTCCTTGATTTTGCCGAGTCCGGAACCCAGTTCCACGGTCAGGCCGGCGACATCGTGCGTGAGCAGTTGAGCTATGTTTTCATAGAAACCCCGATAGATATCACGCAACAGCGGCTTGTCCTGCCAACTGAGCTTGTTCTTTTGAAGTTCGGCATTGTGTCGCAAATTATCCATGTGTCTCCCGACCACGCCTCTCAGGCAAACTTCATCTTCCGCGCAGCGACCATCACCATACGAAGCAACAGGACACCGTGCCGCCACCTCTGGATATTGGTTGTCCCATATGTGCGTTCACGGTAGCGCACGGGAATATCAATTATTTTCCGATTCAACCGGGCCGCTCCGAACAGTAAGTCGAAGTCTCCAAATGGGTCAAAGTCTCCAAAGTAGACCCGATTCTCAACAATTTTTTCATAGTCCCGGCGCCAGAGAACCTTGGTGCCGCACAAGGTGTCCTTCACAGGCTGTCCCAGAAGCCATGTGAAAAGTGTCCCAAAGGCTTTATTGGCAATCAGATTAAAGAACTGCATGGCACGGTCTTCCATCGGGTAAACAAGTCGCACCCCATTGATAAACTCACCCCGACCGGATACCAAAGCCTCGTAAAAACGCGGCAGAATTTCCGGCGGCACCGTGAGGTCCGCATCCAGAATCATCAGAATGTCCCCTGTGGCCTGGGCAAACCCACACCGCACCGCGTCACCTTTTCCCTTTCCAGTTTGTTTCAACAGCACCGCCTGACGGGACGGATTCTCCCGGATCCCGCGTTCGATCACCTCGTAGGTGTTATCCGCAGAATGCCCTTCAACAAAAACCAATTCCGTCCCGCTTCCCATCTCCGGAACCCGCTGGAATATCGCGGCAATGTTGCCCGCCTCATTTCGGGCAGGCACCAGAACCGTCACCCGTGGTTTTTGAGCCGCCGATTCAACCGCATAGACGGGACGCGCAACCACAACGTTGGTCAAGGCCAGGTGACTGAACGGCCAGAGGCGAACCAGGAAACGATTACAGAAACCCGTTAACAGGGGAATCCGAAAGGGCAACAGAATCTCCCTCCGGTGCGTAATGGCTTCAAAACCGCTCAAGACAAGCAACCCCGCGATATCCTGCACCGTCAACCAGTTCTGAGGGAGTAAGGGGCGCGCGATCTTGGTCGTACGGGCCAGCGTCAAGGGCCCCTGCCACAACCGGCTGTAGAAATTCAAAATCACACGTGTTCCGGAATGGCAACAGGGACGCAGCCGTTCCAGGACTTCCTGCACATCCCAGAGATCATTCACCAAATCGGAGAGAATGACATAGTCAAATGTTTCGCTAATCTCAAAATGGTGGGCATCCGCGCACATAAAGCGCAAGCCAGGATGCCGCACTCGAGCCAACTCGATCATTGTGGAAGAGAAATCAACGCCCACCCCTCTCGACGGTTCAAGACGGCTCAGTAGGTCACCGGTTCCACAACCGATCTCCAGGACGCTTTGCCCCCGGGGAACACTGTGAGTGCAAAGCGTCGCGACCATTCCACGGTAGGAACGCCCCACATCCAAACCCCGACGGGCGGCCTGACTCGCCACAGCATCCCAACTCGCCATCCTTCTTGCCGAATAGGTCTGATAGGCTTCGTTGTTCATTGGGCAGTTCGATCCTTCGTGAATACCGCATGTTCACCACGCATGAGACGCCATAGATCACGCCATCCCTGGCGCCGACCAAACACGTCGTCCAGCGCGGAAAAGGCAGAATACCCGCCAGGAAAAGACCCTGTCATGATCTGGTTCAACTCGGCATCCGATAGAGGCTTATTGAACGCGACCAGGACAACAGCGGGCTTTCCGTCACCCATGCTTAAGACTTGCGCCTTCGCCAGACCCTTGGGTTGCCACTGTTGCATGGCAAGATTAGCCATCTTAACGTTAAAGTCATAGACCCCCTTGGAATACTGAATCTGGGGATGTACCGGAAGAACCATGGCCGACATCGATTCCAATCCAACCTTAATGGGATTCCCCTTGTTGTCCGCGGCCGTCTTGAATGTGATCCGCGGGACATGTCCCATTCGCAGATCATCCAACTGGCTGATCCAATTCAGCGAACACGAATTCCAATAGAGCATTTCCGTTCCCACCGCAACCACCCCGGTGGTGACTCCCATCTTGGCGAGCGAGGATTGCAACATTCGTGTAATTCCAAGGCCGGCCTCGGCATCGGGCGCCTTCGCAGGCAACCGATTCATCCAGTCGCCTGACACATGATAGGTTTCCGCCAACCGGTTGGACTTGATCGCCGGCCCCCACGCAAACTGCACATGGGCCACGGCAAAATAGGCCACTGCCAGGATGAGAAGCCGTCTCGCGGGAAGGCGTCGCAGACCGGTCAGCGTGAACAAGACCAACCACAGCACCGGAATCATGAGCGGAAGCGAACGGATCGGCTTGAAGGTCATGACAAACGAGAAGACCAGGCCCCAGATAACGACAAAGACCACTGCCAGTATACCCAGCGCCCGATGAGCGCCATCCGTTAACGGTTCCGGCGTCTTCGACGAACGCATTCCCTGAAGAAACCAGAATGCCGCGACAACCACCAGAACCGCCAGAACAGTAAAGCTGTAAAAATAGGAGAGACACAACGGAAAATAGAAAAGTCTTAGCAACCCGCCTTCATTCAGGGCCTCCGAAAAATAGGTGCCCTGCTGGGTCTCCACCCATTGCTGGATGATGCGCTGGGCGGCATTCCAAAACATCGCCGTCAGCGTTATGGGGAGAAATGCGGCCAGCCAGATCGCGAAACGCCTGGCGCTAGTGCTCACGAGTTGCCCCACCAACGGGCGGGGCTTGTCCATCAACGGCGCCAGCATCCAGAGTCCCATGGCAAGACCATACAACCCGATGAAAACAAACGCGCCACCCGGTTTAACAAAGAAAATCAATCCGGCGCCCAATCCGGCCCACAGGAAGTTAACGCCAACCGGACTCATGAAGGCTCGAAACAGAAGAAACAGAGACAGAAGGCACATCGCAGCAAAGGAAAAATCAAGGTAGTAATAGTAGGAACCGTCCAGAACAAAATTGTTAGCCACAGTCATGAGAAAAACGGGCGCCGCCAAATTCACACGGCCCACCAGTCTGAGAATTCCATAGATCGAACCGGCCATGATCAGGTGCCACGCGAGACAGTTGATGATCCCATAGACCGGCCCTGTCGCCCCCACTGTCGGCACAAGAAAAAACAACAGGTACGTCGGTATCAGGGTCGCCGTGGTGAGGTCGAAAAAAAGAGTCCAAAACTTACCCCACTGGCCGGAGAAGAGTAATCCATGAAGTTCAATGGCCTGCTGAGTATACCAACGGCCATCACCAAAGGGTATATCCGCTTCTGTCCAATGCGGTCGGGAAACCAAAACAAAAGACACGACCACGGCCAACGCCAATGTCCACAGCGCCCAGTCGGCCTTTCTGATGAGGGTCACATAGGACATCCAGGGAACATTCAATCCCTTTGAACTGGTCTCGGTGATCGGCGGCACCTTGTATGCTCTATTTTTTTTCACTCGCCACATCCATCTCATACACCCCGTTGTCTGACATCGACAGTTTTTTCACCACGGGAGGCTGGCTGGCCCTGGAGGGATCCCACGCCTTCATCACGTAGGCGCCGGACGGAACCCTCCAATATTCGGCCCATTTCCCCTGAACAGAACCCAGTATTCTATCATTCAAACTGATCGCCATATTGGAGTCACCCGAGTTAATGATATGTATTACGGGCGAAACGTTGATAGACCCAAGGAGATGGTTGTTGGCGCCAACATTAAACCGAACAATTTCAGTCAACCTCTCCATGGTCCATATAGGTCCGGACACAACGCATTGAAGCCTAGCATAGTAGTCGCGGAGAGCGGCATCCCAAATCTGATTTGAACCTCGCTCCAACGTTTCCCGATAACCGGCGGGTAACGGTCTCTGAAAATTCCCTATTCGCCAGTCTTTGAAACAATCCAAACGAGCCAGGAGCGGGTCTCCCAAGGCGAACAGATCGATGGCATGCACAGTCGGCCCCGCGCCAAACCCCATCATTCCGATGGAGTGCATCTCCACAACAACCCTCTGACCCGGCGGTATCTGGGCGCGAAGTCGCTCGCCGGATTCAAGCCAGGGATGCTTGGGCATTCCGGATTTCTTTACCCTGAGAAGTCCGGTGGAGCCATTGTAGAAACCGCGCTCATCATTGACCCCCCCTCCTTTTGCCTGGTAAACAGGGAAATACCCCTGATAGGTGCTGTCGCTTTTCGCCGGACAATAGGGAGATAACAATCCGACCAGTAACACCAAGGCGGTGGCGCCCGCAGAAAACCTTACCGGCAAGTTCAATCGCACGAGTGCGGCACAGGCGAAGAACAGCGGAATGGACAAGAACCGGGTCGCCATAAAGTCCCCGCCCACCCGCAGGATGTAGAGAAGAAACAGGACAATTCCCAATGCCACCGCTCTCCCAGCGCTTCTGCCCCCCGCAAACATCACAACCACCAGCAACAACACGATGAGGGTCGCCGGATCCGTCTCAATCGCATTAAGGTAGTAGATCCCCCCCTGGGACAGATACTCCAAAAGCGGGACTCCTGTGTTCAACTTCGCGTAGGCCGTATTCGGAAAGAGAAATCCATAGTACACCAGGGAGAAAAGCTCCCACGCAATAAAGGGCAACCACCCCTGAATCATGCGAATCACGAGGGTTCTCCGGCTTGGCGTCTTGATCCGCATGGCCCTGTAGAGCAGCAGCCCGTAAAGGGGACCAACCAAAATGCACAAATCCATGCGATTGATCAGAAGAAGGGCAAACAGAAGTGAACTTCGAAAGAGCGTGCGTGGCGTGACCCCCTCATCCCCATGCCAAGACACCAGGACAAAACCGCCAACCAGCAGATAACTCAACGGATTTTCCAAACCAGACGTCGTAAAATCCATGAACGCCTTGGACATCAGCATGGCAACCGTCACCAGAACTCCCGCCACCAGGGAAGGCCGACCCACGAACAAGACAACACCAACGGCGGCCAGTGAAAAGCAGAGGCTTATCACAATCGTTGAAAAATAGGGCTCGCTGGTAATCGCATAAGGGATCGAGAGGGCAAGCAACCACAACGGGTGCGTGTAGGTTTGAACCCGATCCGCAATATTCCATCTCAGCCCGAAACCATTGACGAAATTATCCACCGTCCTCAGGGTGATATAGGCGTCATCGCACATCCAGGCGTTCCGAATCATAAAGATCGCCATCACGATCAGGATCAGCACCTTGGCATTACGGCCCATCGGGCCACTGAGCGAACTTTCCATATTGTCCATTCCAATCCTCCCTGTCATCGTGACGACTGACCCTGCTGAAATACCCCGCCAACGCCTCTCTTGTCTTGCAGAAAGTACCACGACAATCCCAGCGCCGCCATCGACATCGCTCCCAACACTCCCACAACCTGAAGGGGAGTCTCATGCCATCTCATCACCCCGACAAGATATCCCGCGGCGCACAATGACAGCGGGATCATGATTTTGAATCGCCGTTGAGCCAGTTCGTAATTCAGCAACACCAAGACCAGGGTCAGGGGCGTCAAGGCCAGAACCATCCCCCTGAGAATTTCAACCTGTCCGGACTGCGCCTCTTTGGCCAGAACCTTCAACAAGAAGTCCGGAATAACCAGGCACACCACTCCCACTGCGGCCACAATCAGACCGGTCAGCGCCATGGCCTTGTTCAACGTCCGGCGAGTCCCCCCGGATGATTCCCCCGTTGATGTCACCTTGGGGAACAGGGCGACACACACCGGTCCAGGCAGGAAAAACACCATGCGGGCCACCATGGCCGCCTTTGAAAAAACACCCGCCTGTTCGGGAGAAAAATAGTACTTAACCAAGAGAACGTCGGCGCTTGATAACACCCCGAAGGCGGCAAAGGCGGCCATATACCCGCCCATGTAGGAATAGAGTCCCAACGGCCTCGCCAGCGGAACCCGTCCACGACCCATAAGGGACAGACAAAGCATGAGCGATAGCGCCGTCGACGCCAGCAGCCCCACCATGTTCGCCGTCAACCCTCCCGTGGCTCCCAGTCCGATAAACGCCAAACCGACACCCAGCAACAACCTCAAAGCCGTCCAGCCATTGCCAATCAAGGCAACCCATTCAAAAGCCTGCATTCCGGCCAATATACCGGAAGGAACGGCCCCTAGCAGCATGATGACCGCGGTCGCAATGGCAAGATAGACGTGCGTGGCGGACTCGATCTTGAATGCGTCCATCAACTCCTGCCTCGCCAGCGCAACCCCTGCAACGATCAGAATCGAGGGAACCAGCAGATCCCGCATCAGGGCAAGCATCATCGATTTGATCTGCTCACGCTCCTCACGCGCCGTGAACAACGCCGTGAAGTGCGTCACCGCCCCCCCCAGGGCCCCGAGTGGCATTCCCAGCATCATGAGCGCACTGAGGATGGCGAACAGCACACCGTAGTCGGCGTTCCCCAGCATACGCGCCATGAACACCTGAAACAGCAGGTTGCAGATATTTCCAAATTGGGCGCCGATGAACAGCATCAAACTGTGCGTCAGAAGGTGGTCTCGGATGGTTCCCTCCGGATGGATCCACGGCCCGAGAAAACGATTATATAAATCCACCACCCAACTGAACGGGGAATAGATCAGACGCAGGCGGGCCAGCGCCAGCATCATCTCCGTCGAGGCTTTCCCGACCTGCACCTTGGAGCCCTCGACATCACGCCAGACGGTGGGGATTTCGGTGATCGAGTATCCGGCCCGCCGAATTTGAAACAGAAGATCCACATCAAAGGCCCAACGGGTGATGCCGATATGGGGCAGAATGGCGAGAACCGTCTCCCTGCGCATCAACTTGGCCCCGCACTGGGTATCCGTGAGTTTCAATCCGAACAGGATCCGGATCAGGGTGTTGAACAATCGCGAAGCAACCCGCCGGTCAAGGGGGTGACGGGGACTCACCTGCGCTCCGCCCGTCCACCGAGAGGCGATGATGCACCCCGCGTCGCCGATCTTCTCCACAAGATCCTGGAAGGATCCAGGCGGGGTCGAACCATCCGCATCCACAAAACCGATGAAGTCGCCTGCGGCCTGACCGAAACCCAGCATCAGGGCGCCCCCTTTTCCGATGGGCTCGGACTCAACTATGATCCTGACACAGGGATAACGGGACGCATAGGCGGTGGCCACGTCCTTCGTCTTGTCCGTGGTTCCATTGATGACGACCAGAAATTCAACTTCCGTTCCATAGCGCGACGAAAAAAAGGGCAGGTAGGCCTCCAACATGGGGCCAAGCCGGTGCTCTTCATTGTGAGCGGGGATGACTATGGAAAGTCGCATGCCCCGCATGATGCCAGAATGGATACCTGAGGAACAATAAGAAGTTTATTAGCAAACTCCTCACTGACGGCTATAATTTACACGCCCAGACGCTGTTTCAGTCCCTCGAGTTCCTTCTTGAGAGCAGACGGAATCCTGTCGCCGAACTTTGCGTAGTAAGCGCTGATATCGGCAATTTCATTCTTCCAGCCCTCGGGGTCAACTGACAACAACTGCTTGATATCTTCCGACGTGATTCTGAGACCCGCCAGATCCAACCCATCCTCTGTCGGCAGGTTGCCGATCGCCGTTTTGACCGCCTTGCCGGTTCCTTCAACGCGCTCGCAGATCCACTTCAGCACGCGGCTGTTGTCGCCGTAACCGGGCCACAACCACTTGCCCTCAGGACTCTTGCGGAACCAGTTGACGAAGAAGACCTTCGGCAACTTGCC
>CAYHEL010000082.1:0-8827 GCA_964355415.1 uncultured Verrucomicrobiota bacterium
CCTTGGGCGAGTCACCAATACGACGGATGCGCTGGGGTATCATACCCGGAAAATCTATGACTCTCTTGGAAACCTGCTTGCGGCTTATGATAAGCGCGGGAATGGCATGACCTATCAGGTTGACAAGGTGGGACGGACTGTTGCGGTGACGGACCCTGCCTCCAACACCATTTACTTTGTCTATGACGCAGGTGGAAATAAAATCCGGGAGTCCCTGCCATCCGGCAGGGTAACCACATCAGGATATGACGGATTTGGCCGGTTGATTCTCACAACGGTGGGGGCGGGGGAACGCGAGGCCCGCCAGACACGGTATGCATATGATCCTATGGGGCGACTGATCCGGGAGATTGATCCGCTCGGGAATACCATTGAGAGCCAGTATGATGCCAATGGCAATAAGATTAAGGTCACGGATCGGCGCGGTTATTCGACCCGGATGGAATACGACGAACTGAACCGCCTGATCCGGACGATTGATGCGCTGGGGAATTCGGCGTCCGTGATGTATGACCGCCTGGGGAGAATTACAGGAACAACCAATCGGCGCGGTGATTCAACCCGGCATGACTATGATGCGACAGGTCGCCTGACGGCTATTCAGGATGCGGAAGGCCATGTTACCCGTAACCGGTATGACGCGCTGGGGCGTCTGTGCGAAGAAACGGCTCCAAACGGGCGTCAAACCAGAATGAATTATGATGCGGCGGGGCAGTTGACCAATAAGACTGTCAGTTGTGCAGGCGCCGAAATCCGGAATCAGAATACTGAATACGACGCCCTGGGCCGACCGTTCCGGGTTACGGATGCGGCAGGCGGGGTGACTGTTCTGGACTATGATCCTAATGGAAATGTGATTCAGACGACGGCCTTTAATTCTGCCGGGAAAGTCCTGAGACGGCGGAACACGCACTATGATTCCCGAAATCTTCCCCTGCTTGCCTATGACTACCTGGGGAATGCCTGGCGAACCGAGTATGACTCCAGTGGGCGAAAAATTGCAGAAGTGGATCCGCTTGGGAATCGGATAGAAACCGGGTTCAACCGTTTTGATGAGGTTGTGTCGGTGGCCGACGCGCTGGGTCATCGTACGGAAACCCGGCATGATCGGTGCGGCAGGAAAGTGGAAGTGGTGAACCCACTGGGGCAGCGTACACGATATCAATATGATCCTAACGGCAACCGGATAGCCGTTATTGATGATAACGGAAATGCCATTCTCTATGCCTTTGATGCTCTGAACCGGGTGTTAGAAATCAATCGCACCATGCCTTCTGTTCCGATGGATGTCCTTAATCGGGCTGACGTAAATAGAGATGGCCGGATTAATGAGGATGATGTGGCCGCTCTGGAGGCGGGAATGCTATGAGAACATCGGTCTCCAGAATGCGAGTTTCCCTTTTGCTGTGTGCCGCCTGCATGTTGCTGGGTGCAGGTGCTTCGGTGGCGACGCCCGAGTGGTGGACGAGCCGAAAGGTGCTTGTCACAAACACGATGCCTGAAGATTATTCACCGGTTCTCCAAGGGCAAGTCTGGTGGTTGGCAACCAATGCCTTCGTCGAATTCCAGTGGAAAATGCCCGGCGGCGCAGGGGATGAGGTACATCAATTGCTCACAAACCCGGTAGCCGGGAATCATTTCAGCCCTGTCGCGATAGGGCAGTTGAAAAATGTGGCGGCGATGTTTTACAGGCGCTTAATGGAGGAGGGTGTGGCAACCGGTTATCCGTGGGGGGCGGAGGGTATCTCTGATTTTGCGCCGGCGACCGTTGGGCAGGCTAAAACAGTGTTCGGGTTTGATTTGGCGGGTGCGGTATTCAATCCATCGATCTCCGGCCAGATTGCCTATCCCGGGCCCCAACGGGGATTTATCCGGATCGTGGCTGCGTCGGTGGATCGTTTTGGCATGGATGCTTTCGCGGCCATCGCCGAAACAGGCGCTTATCATGTGGTGACAGGGCGGGGCGCAACGATATCCAGGATCGAGGCATGGCGTGATTCCAATCAAAACGCAAGGCAGGATCCGTGGGAAGCTTGCGGGGCGTATCCGCTGAATCCCGTCACGGTCACCTCGGTTGTTTCAGGGATTGATCTGGTGTTGTCTGATCCGGATGAGGATGGAGATGGGATTCCGGGTTACCGTGAGATTGAACTTGGTCTGGATCCCGACTACCCGTTTGATGCCCTGGTTGATGCCGATGGAGATGGGTTGTCCCTGGCTGATGAACTTCGATCAGGATCCAATCCCCGAAATGGGGATTCCGATGGGGATGGAATGGGGGATGGTGCGGAGATTCTGAACGGGTTCTCCCCGACGAACGGACACGATCATGTTCATCTTCCGTATGCTGAATCATTTGAATCTCCCTTTATTACCAGCGGAGTTCTTTCGGGTCAGAAGCACTGGCTTTCGAGTGGAGGCCTTCTTGCGGTTGTGTCCACGAATCCGGTGATATCAGGAAACCAGACTTTATGGCTTCGCGTTTCAACCAATGAGGGAGGGGCTATTATCCACCCTCTGGCCACCTATGGATTCGGCAGGATCTGGATCGATTATCAGGCAATACCTGTTTGGCGTTCAGTAAACAGTGCCCTTTTGCCTGCTAAGTGGTCTGCCGCTTCATTCTACATCAACCAATTCGGAAAGATCGTAGTGTATGATAACTCGTGGCCTCCAGGCGAATGGATGACGTTGACCAATACCCCGGTATTGACACGTAGCAATGCGGTTCGATTGACGGTTCAGCTCGATTATGGACGCCATGCCTGGGGATTGTGGCTCAACGGAACCAATGTCCTGAAATCACTTCCGTTTACTGGTACTGCCCCGGAATTGGCGCGGCTTCGCTTTACCGGCGCCTTCTATTCGGATACGGCCCTTGATCAGATTGCGGTGACGACCAATGCTCCGCCCGGATTTGTCGCAGATTCGGATGGAGATGGGTTGCCCGATGATTGGGAATTGGAAAATGGTCTTGATCCATATGATGCATCCGATGCCTCGTTCGACCCCGACAAGGATGGTCTGACCTCCCTTCAAGAGTTTACTCTAGGTCTAAATCCTCATGATCCTGATTCCGACCATGACGGGTGGACTGATGGCGCAGAAGTGGCATTTGGGAATTCGGCCGTTTATGATGATCCACGCTGGACGACGACGCTGCCATTTGACGAACTCTTTGAGGCTCCGGCTGTAACCAATGGTGATCTTGCGGGTCAGCATGGCTGGCTGATCTCTCAAACCAACTGGGCGCTCGTTCAGGGGGGTAAGCATGTTGGAGGATCCCAGTCCTTGAAATTGGCGCCAAAATCCGACGCAACAGCCAACCTTTTCCATGTTGTCAAAGGGCCTTTCCAGGGCATCACCTGGACGGATTTCTGGGCCATCCCTGTGGGGCGTCAAATAACGGGATATCCTGTGATTCAACCGGCTGCCACGGCCTCGTTTTACATTGACCATGATGGTTATTCCGTTGTGCGGGATGGGGCGGAGTGGAAAACGATAACGAATGCGCCGGTGATATCGGGGACGAATTGGCACCGGTTTACGGTCATGCAGGATTTTTTAAATTCCGTCTGGAGTTTATGCCTTGACGGGGTGCCTGTGGCCATCGATTTGGGGTTTGCGCATCGTCTCACCCAATACACTGGCGTCAGGGTTTCGGGTGCCTGCAACACGGCGACATGGCTGGATGATCTCCATGTAACCACCGTGGCCCCGGGGGACATTGATGGCGATGGAGACGGCCTTCCAAATGATTGGGAAATTGCCCACGGCTTCAATCCGTTCGATCCGTCTGATGCTTCTGATGATGTTGATCTTGATGGCCTCTCCAATGTGGAAGAGTACCGTCTCGGACTCAATCCGTTTAACCGGGATACGGATTCCGACGGGATGGGTGACGGGGCTGAAATCAGGCGGGGGTATTCCCCGACGAATGCGGGGTTATATCGTTGTCTTCCCTTTACTGAAACCTTTGAGCCGGCCTTGATTACAAACGGTAATCTTGCGGGACAGCATGGGTGGATCGTGGTTTCGTCAAACGCTGCGGCGGTTGTTCAGACTGGCGTGGTCTGGGAGGCGACCCAGGCTCTCCAGTTGGGTGGATGCACTTCTCCCGTGTCAATCTTCGCTCCTGTGGCAGCCGTGGGAGTACCGGTTATTTGGACAGATTTTCGGACCAAACCCGTATTCCGGTCAATTACAAGCATGCCGGTTTTGGATGCTGCCGCTGTTGTGGGGTTATTCG
The DNA here is from genome assembly GCA_964355415.1 of uncultured Verrucomicrobiota bacterium. Taxonomy (GTDB): domain Bacteria; phylum Verrucomicrobiota; class Kiritimatiellia; order CAIKKV01; family CAITUY01; genus JAABPW01. The sequence goes on from CAYHEL010000082.1 coordinate 4,250, forward strand.
TGAACAATGTGGGGTGGGTTGTTGCGCGGGATGGTTACGATTGGATAACCCTGACTAATCACCCGCCTTTGGTTGCGGGGATATGGAGTCGATTCACAACCCGTCAGGATTATGACAAGGGGAGTTGGACGCTTTATGTTAACGGGGAGCGGTGGGCGACGAATCTCGCGTTTGCCTGCCAGTCAAAAGAGTATTCCGGGTTTGGGGCGGCGGGGTCTCTTTATCGTGCCGGGTTTTTGGATACGGTGATGGTTTCCACCAATCCGCCCCCAGACATCGATGCGGATGGGGATGGTCTGCCCGACGATTGGGAGGCACTGTATGGTCTCCATTCCAGCAATCCGCTGAATTCATGGGTCGATTCCGATCAGGATGGACTTTCAAACCTCGACGAATATCGCATGGGAACCAATCCCCGACTTCGAGACACGGATGGCGATGGCGTGGGCGATTGTGCGGAATTAAATGAGGGTGGGATCCCATCATTATCCAACTCCTATTACAGATTACCCTTTGTGGAAGGGTATGAAGCGCCAGCGGTGATCCCGGGAAATCTGGCTGGGCAGCATGGGTGGCTGGTTGCCGGGTCCAATGCAGTCATAATTCAGTCAAATGTTGTATGTGAGGGAAGACAGGCGCTGACACTGGGATCCACAGGGACTGCAACTCATGTGTTTGCCAGTGATGGAGCCCCGGTGGTCTGGATTGATCTTCAGGCGAAATTGGTTTGTCGACTCACTCAAGCGGATCCTGTCATCAGTTCCAATTCGGCGGCGGCATTTTACATAAATTCCTCAGGCCTGCTGACAGTATCCCGCGATTCCGCCAGCACACAACGATGGGATATTCTTTCCAGCCATGCTCCGGTGGCGACGGGGCAATGGGTTCGGTTGACGGCCTGTTTGGACTACCCTGCACAGAGCTGGTCCCTCTGGTTGAACTCGGTACAGGTGGCTAAAGATCTGCACTTTGCCAATACGGTCGCCGAGTTTTATCGCGCTCAATTCCATGGCCCCGCCTTATTGATCACCACTCTGGATAATCTTGCCATTACAACGAACGAACCGCCCGGCCTCGACACCGATGGCGATGGGTTGCCGAATGCCTGGGAAATTGCCCATGGTTTTAATCCGTCTGATCCGTCTGATTCGTCTGATCCTGATTGTGATGGGCTCACCAATTTTGAGGAATATCAACTGGGGCTGGATCCCCGTGATCCCGATTCAGACCGCGATGGGCTTGTGGATGGTTATGATGGGGCTATGCCTATCGGCCTTTTCCCGGACGGTGTTGACTCTAATGGAGACGGGTTTGCTGATGGGGAATCGGATTTCGGTTGCGATCCATTTCTGGATGACAGCGATCATGACGGCATTAAGGATGGCGAAGAAGTCAGAATGGGATTGAATCCGTGTCATTGCTCAATCGGGCAGGGATTGGCGGCCTGGTACAAGCTCGATGAAACTAATGGGATCACGATTGCGGATAGTTCGACGAACAACCATATCGGTGAATGGATTGGAGTTGGAAGTGTCACTGGGACGGTGGGGCGGATGGACGGGGCGCTGCAGTTCGATGGCCGTGGAAACGGGGTCAGGATTTCAGCGACCAATCTGCTTAATCTGAATACGAATTTCTCGATTTCAGTGTGGGTCTGTCCGGATTCCGGCGGCACAAATCCGATTCAGGTGATTGTGGCTCAGGGAAATAGAGGAGCCCTTGTGCTGAATCACGGCAAGCCTGAATTCAGATTCTTGGATGCTTCGACAGGATTTATGGCATGTGCAACTAGTCTTCCTGCAAGAGCCTGGACCCATTTGGTTGCAACTCGGGAGGGGGATGTCGTCACTCTTTTTGTGGAGGGTCAGTCGGTGTCTTCAAATCGGGTTTCGGGGAGTATTCCGGGCGCTGACGTGTTGTGGGGGCTAGGCTATAACCCCATTCTGGATTCCCAGTATTTCAACGGGGGGCTGGATGATGTTCGTTTCTATCAGCGCGCCCTGACAGCGGGAGAGATTCAGGAATTATTTGTGCTGGGTGGAGATTTTGACGGGGACACGGTGGGGAATGCTGTGGAATTGATGTCTGGCGCCGATCCTTTTTCCTCCCCGTCTCCATCGGGAATGGCCGGTGATCTTGATGGCGATGGGCGTGTGACCCGTAATGATCGTGATTGCCTCATTGTATTGGCGGGTGAAATGGCGAGGGATGTGACACGATTCAGTTATGATGCCGAGGGGAATGTGACGCTTAAGGTCGATGCGATGGGGAATGCCACGGCGATGACCTATAACCCAAATAACCGGCTTTTGGGAACAACGGATGCGAAAGGTCATACTCAACTTAATGAAATGGATATCATGGGGGCCGTGGTGGCTACAACGGACGCCTTGGGCGCACTCATGCGGTTTGATTATGATGCGTTCGGGTCGGTAATTCAGGTGACCGATGCGGCCGGGAATGCGACCCGGATGGAGTATAACCCGCTTGGGCAGGTTGTCCGGACTGTCAATTCCCGCGGAACTTCCCAGGTCACTCTCTATGACGACCTGGGTCGTGTGGCGTGTGTGGTTTCCGCCGCCGGGACGCCCCTGGAGCAGTCCTCGTGGTCATACTATGATGCGGGCGACAATCTGGTCAGTAACCGGAATAATATCGGCGTCATCAATGAGTATCAGTATGACGCCTGCGGGAAAATGGTGAAACAAATTCTGGCGCGCGGAACCCCGTTTGAAAAGGTTGATGAAACCATCTATGATGCCCGCGGACTGGCGGTTAGTCGTAAGGATTCACGGGGCTATTGGTCTCATGTGGGCTATGACGCCCTCGCACGCCAGGTGAGTACAACGGATGCACTGGGCCATGTGACGCAGGGGGTTTATGACAATCTCGGGAGGGTCATAGCGTGTATTCAGCCCAATGGCCGGAGGGTTCAGACTGACTACGACAAGTGGGGCAGGGCTGTCCGCGTGCTGGATGGAAATGATGTTGCCGCAACCGACTATGATGTGCTTGACCGTGTCGTTTGCAAAACAGATTGGCGGGGAATCCGATCTGCGTATTTCTACGATGCCGTTGGTAATCCCACCAACACGATCGAGGCGCTCGGCACACCGGAACAATCCGGAACGATGACTTTCTATGACGCGGGAAACCGGCCGGTTCGCAGGATAAATGCCAAGGCCTGTTCCGTGGTGACTGACTATGACGCTTTGGGCAATAAGACATCCTTCACGGATGAGTTGGGACATGCCAGTCGCTGGTATTACGCCTATGGGAAACGTCTTGAAGGATATTCCCTGCCTGATGGCACGGTGGTCACCAATCTCTATGATGCCTTGGATCGTCTGGTGGAGGTGCGGGTCAACGGCGCGACGCAACAGGCGTATTCATATGACAAAATATCGCGACTGACGAATTCGGTCGATTTCAACCAGGCTGGCAAAGCAGATGATAGCACTGTGGCCTACGACTATGATGCCCTCAACCAGGTTGTAGAGGAACGGCAAAACGGCAAGAGGATTCAGCGCCAGTTTGATGCCGGTGGACACGCTGTGGCGGTGACTTATCCCTCCGGCTTTGTGTTGAGACGGTCATTTGACGCCAATGGCCGTCTTGCAGGCCTGAAGAACGAGGATGGGACGACGACTTATTCCGCCTATACTTATACGTCGAATTCCCGGATCCAGACCATCACGTATGGCAACGGGGTAGTGGAAGCCCACGGGCTGGATTCTCGGGAGCGATTGCATACGCTGTTTCAGCAGGGGGTTCACTGTGATCTAAGAGCCACTTTGACCCGTGATCCCGCTGGAAATGTGACGTTGTGCTCCCAAAACGGGGGCGCAGGGGATGTGTTTATTTATGATTCTTTGAGCCGGGTTGTGGCGCGAAAAAATCTGAGCGATGTGTTTGAGGAATCGCTCCGGTATGATGCGATTGGAAATTGGTTGTCCACATCCAATCCGGTTGAAGGGTCTGTTGCCCGTTCGGTTAATGCCGGCAATCAATATGACCAGATCGGCGCGCAATCGCTCCGGTATGATTTGAATGGCAGCCTGATTGACTGGAACAACCGCAATTTTGTCTATGATTACCTGGCGCGGCTTGTGGAGGTTCGGTCGAATGGACAGGTGATCGCCCGCTACTGTTATGATGCCGCAAACCGCCGTGTCGGCAAAGATACTGTGGCAGGTCATCAGTCCTACTTCTATGACGGGGATAACCTCATTGACGAGTCTGTGAATGAGGCCTGGACTCGAAGCACCATCTACGGGGGATCGTTGGATACGCCGGTGGCACTGGTGAGCGGGGGGGCGGCTTTCTATTATTTGAGGGATTGGCGGGCTAATATCTCCGTTCTTGCCGATTCAGGCGGAAACCCCGTTGAAAGCTACCAGTATTCCCTGTTTGGCCGGATGACGGTATTGAATGCTGGGGGGAATCCGGTTCAGCAAAGCGGTTTCGGCACTATCTGGACGTTTGCCGGTCGCCAGTGGGATGCAGAAACCGGCTTGATGCATAACCGGAACCGGACTTACTCGGCTGAACTGGGCCGGTTTCTCCAGCGCGATCCCG
>CAYHEL010000083.1:0-8825 GCA_964355415.1 uncultured Verrucomicrobiota bacterium
CTTGGACAAGCGGCCGAAGGTGAAAGGCGCCGTTTCTGAAACGGGCAAGGTGTATGTCACCCAGCGGTTGAATCAACTGCTGGTCAAGGCGGGGGATGAGGCGAAGCGCCTGAAGGACGAGTATGTTTCCGTCGAGCATCTTCTGCTGGCGTTTCTTGACGAGGGCAAGGCCGGCGCCGCCGGCAAGGCGCTGGCCCAGTTCGGGGTGGATCGGGCCCGATTCCTCAAGGAACTGATGGCGGTGCGCGGCAACCAGCGGGTCACCAGCGCCAATCCCGAGGGGGCCTACGAGGCTCTTCAAAAATACGGCACCGACCTGGTCGAATTGGCGAAGCAGGGGAAACTTGATCCGGTCATCGGGCGGGACATGGAAATCCGCAGCGTGATCCGGATCCTCTCCCGGAAAACAAAAAACAATCCCGTGCTGATCGGCGAACCCGGTGTGGGCAAAACGGCCATTGTCGAGGGGCTGGCCCATCGCATTCTGCGGGGGGATGTGCCCGAGGGGCTGAAAGATCGCACGATCTTTGCCCTCGACATGACGGCCCTGATGGCCGGCGCGAAATACCGGGGCGAATTTGAGGAGCGGCTGAAGGCGGTGCTCACCGAGATCAAGACGGCCGAAGGCCGCATCATTCTCTTCATCGATGAAGTCCACACCATCGTCGGCGCGGGGCGTACCGAAGGGTCGACCGACGCCGGGAACATGCTCAAACCCATGCTGGCGCGCGGTGAATTGCATTGCATCGGGGCGACGACCCTGGACGAATACCGGAAATATGTCGAGAAGGACGCCGCGTTGGAGCGCCGGTTCCAGCCCGTGATGGTGGAGGCGCCCTCGGTGGAGGATACCGTTTCAATCCTGCGGGGACTCAAGGAGCGCTTTGAAGTGCATCATGGAGTCCGGATCAAGGACTCCGCGCTGGTGGCCTCCGCCGTTTTGTCAGACCGCTACATCAGCGACCGGTTCCTTCCGGACAAGGCGATCGACCTGATGGATGAGGCGTGCGCCTCGATCCGAACCGAAATCGATTCCATGCCGTCTGAACTCGATGAGATCACGCGCAAGGTACTTCGCCTGCAAATCGAGGACACGGCGCTGAAGAAGGAAAAGGACGACGCGAGCAAGGAGCGCCTGAAAACACTTCGAAAGGAATTGGCCGACCTGAAGGCCCAGTCGGATGCCATGCGGGCCCAGTGGGAACATGAGAAACAATCCATTGCCGGGGTTCAGGGTGTTCGCGAGGAACTTGAGAAGGCCCGCCGTGAAAGCGAGGAGGCGGAACGGAAATATGACCTGGATCGGGTGGCCAAACTGCGGCACGGGGTTATTCCGGAACTCGAAAGGAAACTCGCCTCATTCCAGAAAGCCGATACAGGCAAGGGCGTCCACCGCTCGCTCTTGAGGGAAGAGGTGACCGAGGAGGAAATTGCCGAGGTGGTCTCGCGTTGGTCCGGCATTCCCCTGACGCGCCTGCTTCAGGGAGAGCGGGAGAAACTGCTCAAGTTGGGAGGTGTTCTCCATGAGAAAGTGATCGGTCAGGATGAGGCCGTCCAGGTCGTGGCCGATGCGGTATTGCGGGCCCGGGCCGGCATCAAGGATCCGAAGCGGCCGGTCGGCGCGTTCCTGTTTCTGGGGCCCACGGGGGTCGGAAAGACGGAACTCGCCAAGATGCTGGCGATCACGCTGTTCGACTCGGAAGATCATCTGGTCCGGATTGACATGAGCGAATACATGGAGAAGCACACCGTGTCCCGCCTGGTGGGTGCGCCTCCGGGGTATGTGGGGTATGAAGAAGGAGGCCAGTTGACCGAGGCCGTGCGCCGAAAGCCCTATTGCGTGATTCTGCTCGACGAGATTGAAAAGGCGCACCATGACGTCTTCAATATCCTGCTCCAGATCCTCGAAGACGGCAGGTTGACGGATTCGCACGGACGGACGGTCAACTTCAAGAATACCCTGGTGATCATGACGAGTAATATCGGCTCTCCCCTTCTTCTGGAAGGGATCGGCCCGGATGGGCAGATCAAGGAAAAGGTTCGCCAGCAGGTGATGGAGGAATTGAAGTCCAGTTTCCGCCCCGAGTTCCTGAACCGGTTGGATGATGTGGTGCTCTTCAAACCGCTGACACTGTCCGAGATCGGAAAAATCGTGGATCTGCAACTGGGCGACTTGCGTCAACGCCTTGCCGAACAGCGAATCGGGTTGGCGGTGACGGAGGCGGCCCGTGATGTGTTGGCGCAGGAGGGCTACAGCCCCGTGTATGGCGCGCGTCCCCTGAAACGGCTCATTCAAACCAAACTGGAGACGCCCGTGGCCCGGTTACTGGTCTCCGGCGGAGTGAAGGACGGTCAGGAGATCAAGGTGGATGCTCACCGAGGCAACCTGGAGATTCGGGCCGCGTGAGCGGGATTAGAAATCGCGCGGACTTTTAATGAGAACCGAGAAGGCGACCGCGCTGAAGCCCAGGATCAAGAGGATGCCGATAACATTAAATAGAACCATGGCGAGGGGATGGTGAACCCTGATAGAGTCCAGGGTTCCCGCGTTCAACGCGTTTCCGAAAGCAGGAACGGCCTCCGCAGAGCGCAACATACCCGCGCTGAGACTGGCCACCATCAGGATCCTGACTTGTTTTGCTTTCATGGTTTGAAGCGTGGAGTATTTTTGAGTTTCGCGCAATCGGGAATACCCTGATTCGCTATCAGGGAATATCTGATGATATTATAGAGGGATTATGTTCTAATTTCCGGCAGGAGACCCAGGGACATGTCGGCGGATGCTTACGAAGAGATCAATCTGAAGGGTATACGAGTACTCGTTGTGGATGACGATGAAGCCGTCCGACTGCTTGCCCAGCGTATTCTGATGGCCCGCAACGCGGCTGTTGACGTTGCCGACAATGGCCGCATGGCCCTTCAAATTCTGCTCAGGCAGGATTTTGATGTTGTGCTCGTGGATTTGCGAATGCAGGAAATGAACGGAATCGCATTCATCCAGGAGGCGCGCAACATCTGGCCCTGGCTCGGTTTTATCATTATGACGGGTTTCATGGACGATGTCTCGAGCGACATGTCGTCGCGCCTGGGAATCCGCAATGTTCTCGAAAAACCAATACGGCCCGCCCGGTTGAGTCAGGCGGTTCTGGATGAGTACCGGGAGCGCCGGGCCGGCATGGGCGCCATGGGCCCGGGACTTGAGCAACAGCAACGCCAGTTGCGGATGTTGGGGCGTCTGGGGGAAACCGCCCTGGCCGCCGGAACCTTTGTGGAGGCCCTGCGGGAGTTGAGCGATGGTCTGGGCGAATTGATGTCCTGCGACGTGGCCGGCTTGTTTGGCTTTTCCGAAGGCCAGAATATCATTGTGTTCAGTGTCCAGAATGAAGTATCGCAGTCTTTTCTGAATTCCGCCTGTGAAGAGATCCTGGCCCGCTATGAGGCGTTGAGCGGCCGGAAAATCGATCCGCTCTCACTTCGCATCCAGACGGAGGGCGTGCCTCCCACCCCGGGCGGCCCCTCGGTGCCGGGACGCCTTCAGGCCATTCCGCTTCTGGTTCATAACGAGGTGCAGGGCATTCTTCTCCTGGCCACCGCGGATCCCGGAAAACTGGCGAAGGTGGATATTGCCTTTGTGTACCAGATTGCCAATGTGCTCTCTTCCATCCTTTCCGCCGTGACGCAGATCCGCCAGATGGCGGCCCATGATTCCCTGACCGGCCTGTTCAATCGCGCCTATTTTGAGGAACAGGCGGAACGGGCCTGGCAAATGGCCAGGCGCCACGGGTATCACATGGCGGTCGCCATCATGGATTTGGATAATTTCAAGACCATCAACGATTCCCATGGCCATCTGATCGGCGACCGGGTTCTCTGCGAATTCGCCGAGATCGTCAAACGGGTGGCCCGAACCTCCGATATTGTGGCGCGCTATGGCGGCGATGAATTTGTGGTGCTCTTCCCGCAGACGGATCTTCCCTTTGCCGTGATGCTCGGAAATCGTATTCGGAAGGCGGTGGAGGATCATGTCTTCTGCTCGGACTCCCTGCAATTGAAGATCAACACGTCCGTGGGGTTGGCCACCAGTCATGATATCAGTCCCACCGATGCGTCGTCTGAAATGCTGCGTCTGGCCGATGTGGCCTTGTATGCGGTGAAGCGCGAGGGGCGTAACGCGGTTCGGATGTGGGCGGCCGGACAAAGCATGCAGGGCCAACCCGAGACGGTCGAGGATCCGGTGGCCGACGAGACCTCCGGCGCCCGTTCCCATGTGCCCGGTGTTCTGGTGGTTGATGACGATCCCGCCATCGTCAAGGTTCTTTCCATCATGCTTCTCCAGGCGGGATATCATGTGGACACGGCTCTGTCGGCCAGGGAGGCGATTGAGAAGGCGCGACTCAACCCCGGAGTCCATGATGTTCTCCTGACCGACCTGTCCCTGCCTGAGTCCAGTGGGCTCGAAATCATGTCGATCCTTAATAAGAACGACCCGTTTTTGATGTCCGTCGTGATTACGGGTTATGCAACCAAGGAAAGCGCCATCGCGAGTCTCCGTCAGGGCGCCTTTGATTTTATTGAAAAACCGGTGATGCCTGAGAAACTGTGGGCGATCATGGAAAAGGCGATCGATCACCGGCGTCTGCGCATGGAGAATGAACGGTATCGACTCCGCCTGGAGGAGATGGTCTGCCAGAAGAGCGCGACCCTGATGGACACGCTGGAACAACTCAAGGAATCCCATGATTTCACGTTGCAGGCGCTGGCCGGGTTGCTGGATGTCCGGGAGCACAATACCGGCAGGCACAGTGTCCGGGTCAAGGATCTGAGCCTGGTGCTGGGGCGCGCGATGGGGCTTTCGGGCAAGGATATCGAAACGCTTTCGTATGGCGCGCTGCTGCATGATATCGGGAAGATTGCCGTGCCGGATAACATTCTTCTGAAGCCGGGGCCTCTGACGGAGGACGAGTGGAAGTTGATGAAGACGCACTCGGAGATCGGGTACAGGATTTTGTCCGCCAACCGCTATCTGAAGGATGTTTCCGAATTGGTCTATGCCCATCAGGAGCGGTATGACGGGAAGGGGTATCCCCGCGGATTGAAGGGCGACGAAATTTGTCTCGGCGCGCGTGTCTTCGGGGTGATTGACGCCTACGATGCCATGCGTTCAACCCGCCCGTACCGGAAATCCATGAGTCCCGAGGCGGCGGTAAGGGAACTGGAAGCGGGCCGTGGCACCCACTTTGATCCCGTCGTGGTGGACGTATTTCTCCGGCACCAGGCGGAAATTGAGGCGGTCGGCGCCTGGTCGGCGCCGCTGGTCAGTCCGAAACCCTGAACTCGTCGCTCCGAATGTTCAGTTTCTGCATCTTATAAGCCAGAATGCGCCGGGTGGTTCCCAGGAGACGGGCCGCCTGTGTTTGAATGCCGTTGTTTTCCCTGAGGGCATTCAGGATTAACGTCCGCTCATAGGACGCCACGGAATTTTCAAGGGGGGCCGTGTCGTTGACCGCAGGCGGCGGAAGGCCGGGTTTCTGAAACAGGAATTCCGGCAAGTGTTCGACCTGGATCAGATCCCTTTTCCCGTTCAGAACCAGGGTGCGTTCAACCAGGTTGCGCAGTTCCCGGATATTGCCCGGCCAGGAATAGCCGGCCAGCAGACGCATCGCCTCGGGCGAGAAATCCTGCGTGACGCAATTCATGCTCCGCCGGAACGTTGCCAGGAAATGCCGGATCAGAAGCGGAACGTCGCCCGGCCGATTGCGGAGGGGGGGCAGGGTGATCGGGATCACATTCAGCCGGTAAAACAGGTCGTCCCGGAAACGGTGCTGACGGACTTCATCCTCCAGAATGCGCGACGTTGCCGTGACGATACGGGCGCGGGTTCGGATGACCTGGGTGCCGCCCACCCTCATATAGTCGCGCTCCTGGAGGACGCGCAGTAATTTGACCTGGATGGAAAGCGACATTTCGCCGACTTCATCGAAAAAAAGCGTCCCGGCCCCGGCGAGGTCAAACCGCCCCAATTTGCGTGAATCGGCGCCGGTGAACGCCCCTTTTTCGTGACCGAAGAGTTCACTCTCCATGAGCGCCTCGGGTAGCGCCGAACAATGCACCGGCACAAAGGGTTCCTCGGCGCGGGGGCTCAGCATATGGAGTCGGCGCGCAATGAGTTCCTTCCCCGTGCCGCTTTCTCCCTGGATCAGAACGGTGGCGTCGCTGTTGGCCGCCTGTTCCACGGCGTCCAGAACGGCCCGAAAGGTCGGCGCCTGCCCCACCAGGTCAGCGACGGGAAAGGCCCTCGACACATCCGTCTGCAGGGCCTCGACGCGGCGGCGCAAAGAACTGGTCTCCAGGGTTCGCGAAACGATGCGCCGGATTTCATCGATGTCAAACGGCTTGATCACAAAATCGCAGGCGCCGGCTTTCATGGACTCCACCACGGGGCGCACGGACGGGGAGGCGCTGACCATGATGCAGGGCAGTCCTGGATAGAGATCGTTGAGTTCTTTCAGGAGTGTGACCCCGTCTTTTTCCGGCATCATGACATCCAGTAAAACGATATCCACCGGGTGTTCGATAAGTTGGCGGTGTGCCTGGGCCGCGTTTTCCGCCAGCCGGATCTGGTACAAGGTCGTGAAGGTTTGGCGAAGGGCTTCCCGACTGCCGCGGTCATCATCAACAATGAGCATGGATTTCATCGCGACTCCTCCGCGGTGCGTGATCCAATGGGAAGCCGGATGGTAACAAGAACCCCGCATTCGTTGGAGTGGACGGTTATCGTTCCGCGATGATCCAGGATTGTCCGGCGCGCGATGGGCAAGCCCAGTCCCAGGCCCCTGGCTTTGGTCGTGGAGAACGGGGAGAAGACCTTGTCGGACAAGGCGGGCGGAATTCCGGGTCCGTTATCCCGGATCGTAACGACGATGTGGGAAGGCGGATCGCTGTCCTCGGTCAGCGTTACGGTGATCTCCCCCTTGGGGGTGGAGGCCAGGGCTTCGGCGGCGTTTCTTAAGATATGGACAAAGGCCTCGCCCAGGGCGCGCTCGTCGCCCGGCGCCGTCGGAAGTGTGTCCGGGGCGGACAGGGTTGTTTGAATTGCGGCCTGGGGCGCCGGGAATACAAGAGCCAGACTCTTTTCCAGACAACGCTTGAGGTTGACAGGGGTGAAGGCCAGTGTCGGCGGGTTGGCGAAGGTGTGGATCTGGTCAACGATTCCATTCAGACGCTCAATCTCCGAGGAGACCAGATCCCGGAATTCGTTTTGAAAATCCTTGTCCTCGTATCGTTCGGGAAGCAATTGGGCGAACGTCTTGATGGCCACCAGGGGATTGCGAACCTCATGCGAAAGACTGGCTGCCAGTTCAGTCCAAAACGTGGCCCGATCCAACCGATCCTGCTGTTCCCTCATCGATTTCTGGTCGGTGGTGTCCTGCACGACGGCCACGGCGCCGAGACAACGGGTCTGATTGGCAAGGCGCTGGGTGCGGGTGACCAGATTTCTCCGGGTGCCGCGCTCTATCCACTCATCCGATTGGGGAGAACCGTTTTCACCCAGTGTCCTCCTGAGAAGGTCGGCCAGGCGGCTCCCCAACCCCTCCACGGGCCGACCGATGGCCGTCTCGGCATTGACGCCGAAGAGGGATTGGGCGGACTCATTGTACCATCGCACGATGCCCGCGTCATCCACGGCAATAATGCCGCTGGGCATCGAATGGAGCAGGGTTTCGGCCAGCATCTTCTGGATCGTGGCCTCCTCGTAGAGCAGGGCGTTTTCCAGCGTGGTGGAGACACACTCGGTGAGACTGATCAGGTGATCCATGTGCCGTTTCTCGAACGGGAGTCCCGTGGAGAGCGGACCGACAAACAGCCAGCCCAGGAGCCGGTGGTGGGACTGCAGGGGGATCAGGACTTCGGCGCCCACCTGATCCAGCATACCTTGTAGCATCCGCCGGTCGGTAACATTCCGGATACGGTCAAGATGCGCCAGTGAGACGGCATGAGTGTGGACGGTCATCCAGTTGACGTAAGGATGGGTTTCGCCGAATTCAAGCAACACGGAGGACTCGAGGCACCGCAGACCGGCGCGGAGCCGATAGGAGGCGATATCCCGGGTTCGGCTGAAAATTCCAATGCGGGACACCCGCAGGGCATTGGCGACTTCATCGACAAGGCGTTGCAACAGGGTTTCCACGTTGGTGAAATGGCGCATGGCCGCGGAAAAATCGCGGATGTCCAGAGAGGTGTCGGCGTCCTCCCGCGGGCGGTTCTGGTAGGTTTCAGTCAGGACATTGAGCCGCAGGGTTTCCTGTCGGAGCAACCGGTTTTCGGCTGCCAGTTCCAGTTGCCGGAAGGCGCGTTGAATCAGCGTGGTCAGACGTTGACGATCCACGACCGGATCCGCCTCGGAGGCAAAGACATCGGATTGCTGGGCCTGAAGCATGGGATCAGAGCCGGGCATGCCGAAGGCGATGACGAGGGTGCGGGGATAATTTCGGGTCAGCAGGGCCAGCAGATCAAGCGACTCCCGGGTCAACAAGTCAAGCAGGAGAACCTGATCCTGTTGCACTTCAAGTTCCTTCTGGACCTGGACGGCAGATTCCAGGTGCCGCGCAACGGCGAGCGACCCGAGGAAGGATCCCATCCGGGCGGCCCATTCCCCGTTGGTCGTGTACAGAAGGCAGGTCGATGGGGATCCCGGTGTCATGCCGAGGCGCCCTCCTTGAGCAGGGGAATGGCCACGGTGAAAATGGCGCCGCGTCCCCGCTCGCTTTTCACGTCGATCACGCCGCCATGCTCGCGCAGCATGCAGGAATACAGCGCCTTGCCGG
>CAYHEL010000084.1:0-8706 GCA_964355415.1 uncultured Verrucomicrobiota bacterium
ATTCCCGACCAGGTCTATGTAAAGGATCGGGACAGCCGATTCGTGGCAGTAAACCCCGTGACTGCCTGTTTTATTGGCGCCTCGTCACCTGATCAACTTGTTGGAAAATCGGATTTTGACTTATTCCCGCACGAGATGGCGGCACAATTCCGGGCAGAAGAGCTGGCGCTCATGAATCGCGATCAGGCCTGTATCAATCGCGAGGCGGCCATCACGGACTCGATGGGCGTGGAGCGTTGGGTGTTGACAACCAAGGTCCCCCTGCGTGACCACACCGGCGCCATCACGGGACTGCTGGGCATCAACCGCGACATCACGGAACGGAAGCATGCCGAGGATGCGATCCTCCGGATGAACTCGGAATTGGAACAACGGGTGGCCGTTCGGACGAGTGAACTACGCAAGGCCATGGCACGATTGGAGGAGCATGACCGGGCGCGAGCGGAATTCGTGTCCAATGTGTCGCATGAACTGAAAACGCCTCTGACGTCGATGAAGTTCGGAATTGCCAACTTGTTGGAGGGGGTTTGCGGCCCCGTGTCAGACCGGGTGGTTGAGTATCTGAAAATGCTTAACACGGAGTGTCAACGAATGGCCGGTACGGTGGATGATATCCTGGATCTCAGCCGCCTTGAAAGTAAGACCATGCAATTGCACCTCTCGAAGCAGCGGCTCGGACGCCTTGTTCAGAGGAGTGTCATGGCGCTGAGCGCACAAGCCCAGGCGAAAACCATAGACATCACCCTCTCCCTCGGTCGGGAACTTGGGTTTGTCGAGTGTGATGCGGCCAAGATCATGCGCGCACTCATCAACATCATCGGCAATGCAATCAAATACACCCCCCAGGGGGGTCGAGTTGAAATCGGGTTGCGGCGGGACGCCATGTCCCCGGAGCCAGTGGTTGTGGAAATCACGGACAGCGGCATTGGTATCGCACCGCAGCACATCGGGAAAGTCACGGAACGGTATTACCGAGTGGGGGAGCATATTGAGGGTTCGGGGCTGGGCCTGTCGATCGTCAAGGAGGTTCTGGAACTCCATGGCGGACGGCTGGACATCACGAGTCCACCACCGGGTCGCGACAAGGGAACCAGGGTTACCGTCAGTCTGCCCGCCGTGTCGCCCCCCACCATATTGATCGTCATTGACGATGAGCGTGATCGGGATTGGGTCGATCAACAACTACGCGCAGCGGGGTATCTTGTTGTCCTTTGTGCTTTTTCTGACGCCCTCATTGACCGGGCGCGCCAGATCAGCCCTGATGTTGTGATTCTTGATGTTTCACGGTCTGATCTCGGCGGTGCAGACCTCGTATTACCGTGGAAGGCCGATGAGACACTTCAAGAAATACCCCTGGTGGCAATCGGTGACGGAAACATAAGTCCCATCGCGGAATCGACTTTGGAGGGACTGGGAGTGCGACTCTTTCATAAACCGTGGCGAGAGGAGGATCTATTGGATTGGATCGAGGCGGCGACCACAGGTGTATCGTCATACTAAATCAGCCCGTTGAATGAGTGTCGTATAATATATAGTTAATATTATCTTTTAGAGCTGGCCTGCTTGTGGCACAGTGAGGCGCATGAAGACTTCAGTCATACTTGTTTGGTGCGCGTCCTTGGTCACGGTTGCGGGATGTATCTCCTCCGTGATCATCAGCGGCGGGAAGCCTTATCAACATCTCCAGGACGCCGGCGTTACCGAGGATAAGGTTCGGGCCTGCCTTGGAGTACCGGTGTGGTCTAAAAAGCACGTTCCCGCAGTACCGGTGTTGGTGACACCGGAATATCGTGCGTGGAGCGTGGCGACGAATCGTCCACCTCTCCCGTGTATTCGGTATTATTTTGACAAACAGGCGGCGCTCTGTGAAGTGTACCGAATTCAAGGGCCGCTGGCGGATAAAAAACGGGCTGAGGTTTATGTCATGATGCTCGGTGTAACCTTCTTTGCGGCCGAAGTATTAGATCCTTTCCTGATTCCTCATGCCGTCCTGTGG
Organism: uncultured Verrucomicrobiota bacterium; assembly: GCA_964355415.1. Classification (GTDB taxonomy): domain Bacteria; phylum Verrucomicrobiota; class Kiritimatiellia; order CAIKKV01; family CAITUY01; genus JAABPW01. Next base: position 1,997 of record CAYHEL010000084.1, read on the forward strand.
CGAAGTGAACATGCCCGAGACGTTTCGTGGTTAACATTCTGGTTTGATGATGATGGAACATGTTCGGGTTACTATGTCGGGGATATCAGGGAAACCCTGATCATTTTTTAGGGTTTTCCCTGATATTCCAGTTCAAAGGATAGTCCTACACTTCCGTTTGTGGTCGGGACTTTTAGTCCGCAAGGAGTGAACGCATGGAGACCGAAAACGTCATCGATGATTCTTCGTTCATCGCATTGATCGATCTGGGCGGAAGAGAATTCCTCATCCAGATGGTGGACGCTTTCCTGAACTATGCGCCCAAGGTTATCGGGGAGGCTCGTGCGGGATTGTCCACCGGCAATCTTGAACCCGCCTTGCGTATGGGGCATTCACTTCATTCAAGCGCCAGGACGATCGGGGTTGTGCGGATGATGACGCTGGGGGATCGTATTGAAAAAGCCGCGCGTATGAAGCACGTTTTGGAATTGCCGTCGCTTGTGGATGAAATGGAACATCTCTTTATCCAGGCAAAATACTGTCTGGAGAGAAAGAAAGCCGGGTTATGACTGCCACTCTCCGAGACGATGATCTTGCCCGTCTGAGTGACTTTGTGGCCGAACGCATGGGATTGCTTTTTCCGCCCGAGCGATGGCCGGAACTCCGATACGGGCTTGATGCCGCACGATGCGAGTTCGGATTTGACGACGCGGGTGACTGTGTCCGATGGATCGTGTCTGCCGCGCTGGCGCCCGAGCAGATGGATGTGCTGGCCCATAATCTGACCATTGGTGAAACCTATTTTTTCCGTCAGAAAGATCTGTTCGATCGTCTCGAGGCCACGATTCTTCCGGCGCTTATTTCGGCAAGGGGCGGAAAGGAGCAACGACTCAGGATTTGGAGCGCGGCCTGCTGCACGGGTGAAGAGGCGTTCTCTGTCGCGATTCTTCTGAAGCGGTTGATTCCGGATTTGTCCCACTGGAACGTCACCATCAGGGCCAGTGACATCAATTCCCGCTTCCTGAAACAGGCACAGGCCGGAGAATACAGGGAATGGTCATTCCGAAATGCGCCAGACTGGCTTAAGGAGGGATATTTTCAGATCACATCACCCGGACACTACACCGTTTCACCGGACATTAGGAACATGGTGACTTTCTTCCCTTTGAATCTCGTTGACGATACGTATCCTTCATTGCTGAATGACACCAATGCGATGGATCTCATCCTGTGCCGGAACGTCCTGATGTATTTCGCGCGGGATCAGGCTGAAAAAGTTGTCCGGAAACTAGCCCTGGCCCTCGCGGATGGAGGCTGGCTGGGCGTCAGCCCCTGTGAGACCTTCTGTGTTACCGCGCCGGATTTGATTCATGTCGGACAGACGGGGGGCACCCTTTTCCGGAAGAGGCATGCCGATCCCGAAATTCATGAACCGGCCCTGTTCATTTCGTCTTCCCCATCCACGCCGCGCCCTGAGTCCGAAACCGATGAAACAAAAGGGGCGGGGAATCTTGGTTGCAGTCAGGAAAATGAGTATGAACGGATGGCCATGAAACTGGCCAACCAGGGGGAGTTGGAGGAGGCTTTGGCCTGGTGTGACCAGGCGCTTGCCGCAAGTCCTCTCGATGCCGTTTGTCACTATCTGCGCGCCAGCATCCTGTCAGAACAGGGGCATATGTCAGAGGCGGCGAGATCCTATCATCGATCCCTGGCCATCGCGCCTGATTTTGTGCTCGCCCACTTTGCGATGGGGAACGCAGGACGCCAGCAACACCATCGCCAGAATGCGCACAGGCACTATGTAAATGCCTTAACCCTTCTCGAACACTTCGGCCCGGACGATCCTGTGCCCCATTCTGAAGGCCTGACGGCGGGTCGGCTCACCGCGATGATCAAGACGTTGCTGGAAATGGAGTCCCTGTCATGAACAGCGAACCCATGCTGGAGGTTGTCATTTTCAATCTTGCGGCGGGGCGATATGCCGTGGAGTCGGTGTATGTGCGGGAAGTCTATCCTTTGGGGGAGTTGACACCTCTTCCCTGTACGCCTGCCTTTGTGGCGGGAATTATGAATGTGCGTGGAGATATTCTCGCTGTGATTGACCTTCGGGTTTTTCTTGATCTGCCGGGCGACTCCGGGATCTCCCTCGACCATGTCATCATTGTCGATTCGGGTGATTCCGCTTTCGGAATCTTAACGGACGGCGCCACGGAGACGGCCGCCTTTCCGCTCCGGGATCTTGAGGGTGGTCGGCCCGCGCAGGCGGGTATTCGCGGTTTCTTTGTTCACGGGGAGGCCCATGATCGGTTGATTGTATTGGATCTACCCGGTGTGGCGTCTGATAAGAGGTTACTGGTGCATGAGACTGTCGCGGACAGAGAGTCTGAGGCCAAAGCCGAGGAGCGGTCGGAGGATGAGAAGTAGAAACCACTGTAAGGAGATGACCATGAACTGGAGCAAAACAGGGTTTATCGAATTGATCGAGAGTCGGGTTCGCCAGCGGATCGGCCATTCGATTCCTGCGGGAGTGTTGGTCGGTTTGATCCTGGCGTCGCAGTCCGCCTGGGGTGGCGCTTCCGAGAAGGATCCGAGTTCACAGGACTTGAAACGGTTGACACTGGAAGAACTGATGAAGGTCGAGGTTGCCACGGTAACGACGGCCTCCAAACGCGAGGAAAAAGCGATTGAAGCGCCCGCCACTGTGATGGTGATCACAGCCAATGACATCAAACTGCGCGGGTATTCGACCCTGAAGGACGTTCTACGCGACCTCCCGGGGATGGATCTGCGCGGGTATTATTTCTCGGAAAACGGCACGGAGGTTGCCGTTCGCGGCATCGTCGGAAACAACAAGATCGTTGTGCTGGTCAACGGGATGCGCGTCAATCCGCCCGGAGGCGAGAATTTTCCGTTCCGCAGCGATTTCAGCGTGCGGAATGCCGAACAGATCGAGGTTATTTACGGCTCGGGTTCAACGCTCTACGGGTGTGATGCGGTGAGTGTGGTCATCAATATCATCACCCGGAAGACGTCGGAGAACGCGGGCGTTGAGGCGGGTGTGGCGGGCGGACTCCACAACGAACGGGAGGCGTGGGGGATCTTCGGGGGAAGTCTGGACAAAGCCGGGAACGTTCGCCTGACCGGTTCGTTACAGTACCACAATTCGGATCTCACGCGCCTCGACAAGGAGTATCCGGGATGGTGGCAGGATCATCTTGATGTGGCCCGCCCGAAGGGGGTTGGCCTGACGCCGGAGCGGGAGGATTTCGGAATCAACGGGTTTGCGCGTCTGGAGGTCGGTGATTTCTCTCTGCAGACCTGGTACAGGGATTCCAGGAGGAGCAGTTCAGAGAGCATGTCGCCCGCCTTTGGCTATATTCCCGAGGCTATTTGGGAAGATTCGTCATTCGTCACCGAGGCTAAATATGCGGCCCGGCTTTCGGACACGATCCGACTGGACTCGGCGGTGACCTACAACCACTACCGGGTTGATCCCTCCTCCCGTTACATCTGGGAAGACTCCTCCCACACCAATTCATGGTTCTACAATGATTACAAATACGCGAACGGATCGTCGTATTCGGTCGAGGAAACACTACGGGTGGATTTCACCAGGGACCTGTCAGTCCTGGCGGGCGGAGTGGTTTCCTGCTATGATATTGTGCCAAAATGCACGGTGCCCGGAGGAGCCCGTGGTTCCCTTGACGAGATCATCGATCAAGGCGGATCGTTTATCTTCTATAAGGCGGATGGCAGCGTGCCTTATACCATTCCGCGGGTCTGGCATGAGACCTATGAGACCTATGGCGGGTATCTGGAAGGCGATTGGCAGGCCCTGAAGACAGTCAAACTGATTGTCGGGGCGCGCCTGGACAAAGATACCCGGATCGACGACCTGTCATTCACCCCGCGGGCCGGGCTGATCTGGAGCGCCTCGGACGCGTTGACGGTCAAATACAAGGTGGCAACAGCCTATATTTCCCCGTCGCCCTATTACGCCGATAATGTTTATCAAAACACAACCCAACTCAGCACGGTGAATCCCGATCTGAAACCGGAAACGTCACTGACGCATGAGGTTGATTTCAATTACAACGTCAGGAATCTCCAGCTCGGATTGGCCCTGTATCACGGCAAGCAGGATAACCTGATGCAGATTTCCGACCGGAACCTTCCCATGAATTATGTTGAGACCGTTTACCTTGACCCGGCGCACACCCAACCCATCAGTCTCATCCATTCTGCCAATGGCGGAACGAGCCACAATGACGGGATGGATTTCTATGGACGGGCACACATCGGTTCGGTTAGTCCCTGGTTCTCGTATTCCTACACTCATTTTGAGATGGACTGCAATGGCTTGAGGTCGGGATTGCAGGGAATTTCCTCCCACCATGGGCGGTTGGGATTGACTTGGGCGATGACCTCCAAACTGTTTGTCACTCCCAGTTTTGTCATCCGTTCCACCCCGGAGAATGTTGATGCCGGTCAATTACACGACGAGTTGCAGACTCCCTGGCAGGCGGATCTGTATGTGCTGTTCTCCCTGTCCCGGTCTGTGGATTTGTTTGCGTATCTCCGCAACATGACCGATAACCATTATGCGCTGACCGGGCTTTACGGCACAGCGGTTCCCCAGGAGACCTTCAGCGGCGTCATTGGGATGAAAGCGAGTTTCTGAACATGAAACGTTATTTCCTCAACATCAGAGAATCGTCAGTTTCCGCGTTACTGGCGGCGGCCTCGTTGTTCTGCGCGCCGGTGACGACCGTCCGGGCCGACCCCGGCGCCGTGAATGAGTACGCGATCAAGGCCGCGTTCGTTTTTAATTTTATCCAATTTGTGGAATGGCCGTCCTCGGCCTTTCCCGATCCCGGCACTGTTCTGACCATCGGAGTTCTCGGGAATGATCCCTTTGGCCCGTTGTTGGATCAGACGGTGAAGGGTGAGTCGGTTAAAGGACGGGGCTTGGTCGTCAGGCGGTTTCGAGATGTTGATGAGGTCAAGTCATGCCATGTGCTCTTCATCAGCAAGTCAGAAAAAGAGCGCATCCCGCTGATCCTGAAACATCTTGAGGGGTTGCCCCTCCTGACCATCGGCGAAGTGGAAGGCTTTGCGGATCGCGGGGGGGTGGTGAATTTCTATACTGAAAAAAACAGGGTCAGATTTGAAATCAATCATGAGTCGGCGCGTCGGAAAGGCCTGAAGATCACCTCCCAACTCCTCTGCCTGGGTCGGATAGTGGGGCGGGACTCAAGCAAGGAGGTTCGTTGATATGAACTGGTTCCGTAATCTTCCCATCAAGCGAAAGTTGATTCTGGTCATCTTTTTGGCAAGTAGCGCGGTGTTGCTTCTTGCCTGCACCGCATTTGTCGCCCAGCAAATTTCGTTGTTCAGGGAAAATCTGGCGCAGGACAAAAGCGTACTGGCGGATGTGTTGAGTCAGAACTGCACCGCCGCCATGCAATTTGATGATCCGGCAGCGGCGGAGACCCTCCTCAAGGGCCTTCAGGCTGAACCGCATGTGGTTGCCGCTTGTCTGTACAAGGCAGGAGGGGGGCGGTTTGCCTTCTATACCAGAAATAACCAGTCGGTGGTGTTTCCGGACAAACCCGCCACGGACGGTTTTCAATTCACATCGGATCATCTGGCGGTGGTACGCCCGGTGGTGCTTAATGACAAGCGAATCGGAAGCCTTTATCTCCGGGTGGATCTGGAAGGGATTGAGGACATGCTGAGACTTTATCTTGGCATGGTTCTCCTTGTTCTGGCAGGGGCGTTTGTTCTGACTCTGCTGGTGTCGGCGCCCCTCCAGAGTTTGATCTCAAGACCGCTTCTGGCTCTCGGACGCACCGCCAAAATCATCTCGGAACAGAAGGATTATTCAATCCGTGCCGAGGACGCCGGGAATGACGAGGTGGGACAACTGACCGACGCTTTCAATCGGATGCTGGCGGAGATTGAACGGGGGCAGGACGCTCTCCGGAAAGCCAATCAGTCGCTCATGGTTCAGACCGGTCAGATTATTGAGAGCGTGGGCGTGCTGAGTTCATCGGCCAAGCAGATCCTGGCCTTCAGCACGCAGGTGACAACCGCCGCCACGGAAACAGCCACGGCGGTTACGGAAACAACGGCCACGGTGGGAGAAGTCAGGCAGACGGTTCTGATGTCATCGCAGAAAGCCAAGGCGGTTGCGGATGAGTCCATGGCCGCGACCCGCATCTCCCAAGAGGGGAAGAAGGCGGCCGAGGAGGCCGCCGAGGGGATGCACCATATCCGTCTTCAAATGGACTCCATCGCGGAAAGTATGTCGCGACTGAGCGAGCAGGGGGAGGCCATCCAGCAGATCATCAACACCGTCGAAGACCTGGCGGTGCAGTCCAATCTCCTCGCGGTCAACGCGTCCATTGAGGCCGCCAAGGCGGGGGAGCAGGGCAAGGGGTTCGCGGTGGTGGCCGAGGAGGTGAAGAGTCTCGCTGATCAGTCCAAGCAGGCAACGGCCCATGTGCGGACGATTCTCAAGGATATTCAGAAAGCCAGCGCGGTGGCGGTGACGGCGACCGAGCAGGGAACCCAAGTCGTTGAAATCGGTGTGCGGCAGTCAAACCAGGCTGGCGAATCGATTCTGGCTCTGGCGAAAAACGTGGCCGAGGGGGCCCAGGCCGTGACGGTGATCGCGGCATCCAGCCAGCAGCAGTTGGTCGGGATGGATCAGGTGGCGACCGCCATGC
>CAYHEL010000085.1:0-8696 GCA_964355415.1 uncultured Verrucomicrobiota bacterium
GTCGCGCACAGTGGGCCTGTATGAGGATGAAGCGATCCGTTTGTATGCCGGATTGAAGCGTGGCGAGAGTCTCTTCGGTTGCGCCCGAAATGATTTGAGTCAGATCCAACGTCAGTATTTTTTCGCGGGTGTATTGCAGGAAGTACAGGGCGCGATTATTGGCATCCACGATCCGGCCTTCCAGATCGGTGATAATGGCGCCATCATAGACGCTTTGGAAGAGTTGCTGAAAGTCAGGATCGCCCAGGGATGTCGAGGACGTTGTTTGGGTCGGGATGACAGGCAGGGGCTCAGGGCCGGCAAGGGCGCCGAGTTTTCTGTCGTCAAGCCGTAATTCCTCCTTCAGATCAGGAGGAATATCAATTCTCATGGTTTGAGATAAACGGCTCATAGAACCCTCATCGCTTCGCCTTTATGTTTCACGGAGAATACGGGAAATAGAAATTCTGTCAAGTCGGCGGTTCAGGTTAAGGGGTTTTCGTTCAGCCTTTCGTCTATCGGCAACTCCGTGCGCACCGGAATCCAATCGACGCCGAAGGAGTGTTGGGCGCCCAAGCAGACGTTCGCGATGAGCAACGCAGGCTGTTGGCATCATTCTCGTAGGATCCACCCCGGAATACGCGTTGAAGCGTTTCCGTTTGAGGAGGGCCGGTCGGATCGATGTCGTGATCGGTTGTAAAATAGACATAGTAGTGGTGATAATCCCAACACCACTCCGAAACATTTCCCGACATGTCAAAGAGGCCATAATCATTGGGCGAGTATGTCGCGCAGGGTGTCGATGACGGGCTTGAACTTTCATCAATATAATAATTCGCATTCGATGCCGATATGTAAACCAAGTAGTTCGTTGGGCCGGGACTGGGCCAGGGGTAGTGGTTTTGGTAAAGGCCGCCGCGAGCGGCTTTCTCCCACTCTGCCTCAGTAGGCAGACGATATCCCCGTCCAGACCAGTTGACGTTGGATGACGCTAAATCAATCTCGCCTTCCCTATATATATTGGTTTGGGATTCATCGGTGAAGTAAACAGGGGAGTATCCTTCTTTCTCGGATCGGGCATTGCACCACTTCACGCAGTCATACCATGTCAAAAAAGAGACAGGATAGTTGGTGTCCCATCCGGTTGCGTTTCCGGAAAAGGAATAACCATGGTTGGTCGCCCAGTTGACAACATCGTCCCAGAGTCCCATGCTGACTTCCGTGGTGTCCAAATAGAAGGCGCTGGTATAGACAGAATGAGGAGGCCCCTCGGGATCCTCTTCGCTCGGCCACGGAGGAGGCGTGTGATAAATGTCTCCCATCAGAAAATCCCCGGCAGGGATCAGGGCCATCGGAGAAGATACTGGGAAAATCGTGTCCGGTTTTGGCGCGGTGCAGGCCATAACCAATCCCGTGTTCACTCCGTACGCCACGGTTCCCCAGAAACATGTGGAGGAGTTGCCGAGATCGGAGGTCGCTTCAATGGTGTACGCACCGTTTGTGTCGGCGCAGATCCAGGTGAGGGTACCGTCCGGAGTCCAACTCGTGATCGTCGTGTTGGTGTTGGCCGTGATCCGATAGAACAGCCGGTCAGGGGCGGCCGAGGCGGCGCCGATCATCAGTGCAGTAAGAATGCCGATCCGTACAATCATTGGGTTCATTTTAGTCTCCCTTGCCTACCATCCTGCTTGTTGCCACGTAATCACCTGCCAGTCCAGTTCCTCCATGCCATAGACACGGGTCATACCGGGCGGGGCGCTATGCCGGAAAATGTAATCATATCCCCATGTTCGGGTTGGGGCGTTGTAGTAGGTTGACGTCGAGGGGCTTTGCCAGGCTTTCTTGCCGATCTGACTCTTCCACAGGTCAATGATGGATCCCTTGTAGGTTACCGTTTTTCGCGGACTGGATCCCCAATCCTCGAGGAATCGGAGGACGTTTTCAAGACCCCCGTTGTATTTCCCGGAGGTCGTGTCTGTATTGCCCGTCATAATGACCGTGTTGTAGGTTGTGTTTCCGGCGATGCGGGTCGAACAGGCATTATTCGAACTCAGTGCATCCTGCCAGTTGGTCGATAGCATGGTTACGGCGTCGGCGGCCACCATGCAAGGCAGGTTATTGGTCGAGAATCGGTTGGTCGTATTGAAATTACCCTCGATATAAACGGGCATGTCCGACACGACGGTCAGGCCCCGCGAGAGGTTGATGTTCTCGGCATTCCGCAACCTGACAACGGGAAGTCTTGAACCGAAAACCTTGTTAGTGGCGAAGGCGACATAGACGACATTGGTGCGCCACGGGATGTTGGTGAGGACACCCGAGACGCCATCACTGTTTACATCATAGAACAGATTCGTGATCAGGGTTGCCAGGCGATCCACATAGATATCAAACGGGGTGGTATTGGTTGTTTCGCGGGAGTCGTAGAACGTGTTGGTGTAGGCAAATGGCGCGTTGGTTCCGACCTTGGCATAGGCGGGGCCCAGAACGTAAAAACCGGGTGTGTTGGTTGTCAGGACATAGGTGTCCATATTGGTTTTCACAAAACCCGGGCGAAGGGTTCCCGACAGATTGTTGGTCGTGGCCGCGACCACGGCATTGGTGAAAAAGGAGTTCGTGGAAATCAGGTTGTTATCCTTGTCCCAGGCATAGACCGTGGTATTGGAAACCAGGATTCGCAGGCAGGCCTTGTTGGCCATCTTTTCGACCTCGGTGTCGTCATTCACGGTATTCGTGGTGTAAACATAGAAGGGTGTTTGAGCGGCAAGCGTTGAATTGGTCGTCAACGGGCGTTCAATGATGGAGCGGGGGACGTCAACAACGTTGATCGGGGGGGAGAGGACTGGCACGCCATGCACGCCGGACAAGACGCGTCCATCCCAGAGGTTCAGGGCCTGTCCCATCCAGAGCGAGTAGTCGCTGTCAACGTAGGTCGATCCCTGTTTCATGGGGGTATTGACGCCATTCTGATCCGCGATATTGACGATGCCGTTCCGGGAGCCGTCGTCCTTGCGTTTTGAGAGGATTTTGCCGTGGGACGTTACCCGGTCGTAAAAATAGAGCGGTCCGCCAAGATACATGTCGCTGTTGCAGTGAACGGCGCCGGCGAAAGTCATGGTGGGGCCGGGATGGATTTCCAGATCATCCTGATAAAAGACGCCGAATCGGATGAGGTAAACGCCCAGCAACTGCACCCGTTTCTGAAGCACGGCGGTTACCCCGCTGTCGGGATTCCGGGCGCCGGCCGTGATGGTAAAGAATTGAAAATCCCCGTTGGCGCCTACGATATTGGCGTTGGTTCCGAAGGATCCGTCGGCAATGATTCCGGTCGTGACGTCCGAGTCCACCTTGATGGTCAGGGCGGGCAGACCATTCGTCCGGCTCAGGCAGTAGCCGTCGATGGCGTTGGTAAACAGCGTGAAATAGGTGTTGACGAGATTGCTGTTGATCAGGTTCTGCATTTCATTGGTACGACACGGGTACATGGGTTGGTTTGCCAGCAAGGCGGCCAGTTGGATGGTACCGTATTCAAGCGCCGCATCGGCTGCGGCGCGGGCCTTGCGGTAGTCGATGGCGCGCCGTGTTTGATACGCGCTGTTCATGGTATAGGCGATGTAGGAACCCATGAGTATGGCGGCAGAAAAACAGACGAGCAGGGTCACAATGAGGATGGCTCCTGAACGCGGTTCCCTTTTTTTCATGTTCTCGTTCATAATTCTGGATCCAATCTAGAGATTATACCATGACTGCAAGTTCCGCGGCGTGGCGGAAAACCCGACTTCGATTCCCTGGTAGCCGGTTCTGAGAAACCCGGTATTGGGTGTATTGGTGGCATCTCCAAGATGGAAGTTGACGCCGACGGTGGCGGGCGAGACATTAAGCATTTGGAAAATATTGGTTCCGTATGCGGTGGCGCCGGAACTATTGGTTCCAACGATGGGAAACGAGACATAACGGCACAGGATTTCCGTCACGTTCGTGGCCGTCAAGTCGGGGGTATAGATAATAAAGTTGTTACTGACGGTGGCCAGGTTGTTGTCGGTGTCAACAAAACTCATGCTCGCCCGAACGAGCCCCGCGGCGGTCGGACGAGTCAGGATGAGGCTGGTGGGAGACAGGAGTCCGCAGGCCCGGCTGCCCTCGATGTACTTGATGATCTTGTTCTGGGCGGTACGAGCCATGTCGGTGTAATTCACCTGCCGGTTTCCCGCATAGGTCATTTTGTTCACCATGACAAAGGCCGTGAAGGTGCCCAGGGTCACCAGCACGGTCAGCGAGACGGCCACCATCGTCTCAATGAGCGTGAACCCGCGTTGCGTCAGGACTGGATGGTTCCGATTCATTTGAGATAAATATACCCCGTCATCATTTCGATTTGATCTTTCCCCCGGTATGACCAGCTCACGGCAACCGTCACCCGTTTTCGGGTTGGGCTGGATAATTCCACGATTCCGTTGGTGCAGTAACGTGTGCACCAGAGCGGTATGCGCGCCGTTCCGCCGAGATGGGTGAGGAACAGATTGGTCGAGGGGAAATTGGCTTCAGACACCATCCCGTAATTCGCGCCGCGCATCTGCTCGACGGTTTCCCGGCACAGGCTGTATCCCGCGCTGTGTTGAGCCGTGGAGTAGCACAGCCCCGTGCTTCGCATGAGGGCGGCAAGAATCGAGGTGACAACCAGAACCGTCAGAGCGGTTGCAATGACAACTTCAGCCAACATGAAACCGTATCGATTCGTTGAACAGGGTCTTTTCAATTCTCGTCCTCCCTCTGCAATTTGTAGCATGATTCATGCCGCATAACGAAAAGAAATCATCTCGACTCCGGGCGGGGAAACTAATGACCCCATAATTGAAGAGAATGGAGAGACTGAGAATGTTTTGCATTATTGCGAAATGCTCCGTATGGATGAGGCGGGCTTCGCGGGTAACGCTGGATGCGGGCCTTGTCAGAAATTGAGTGCGCGAAGAAACTTGCGTGAGGCATGGATTCTGCTTTAATTCGTTCAAACCGGAGCGATTGATGGAGACCGGGGTCTTTGGGGACACTATGGAACGGCATGTCCGATATGAGTAAAGCCGCCTCTCTTAACAAACTATGGCATCGCGAGTACACGGATGTACTCGGACTTGATATCGGAGAGTCTGGTATCAAGGCGGTCCGATTGAAACTCATCAAAAAGCATATTTCGGTGGTGGCGGTTGATATTCTTCCGGTGATTACCCTGCCGGAGGGAGAGAGTGGGGCGATGCCTTCCCTGGTGATTCCCAAGGCGTTGAAGGCGCGGCATGTTGCCCTTGCCGTCTCGGGGGGAGGCGCCCAGATCAAACTTCTATCATTTCCGGCTCATTCGGAAAAATCCATCGATACGCATATACTCGAGTTGATGGGACTGTCCAATCGCGCCAAGTATCGGATTGCGTACGAGCCCCTGACGGAGACCCGCGTTGAGGTCAGGGTATTGGCGGTGGCTCTGCCGGATGGACTGGGCCGGAGTATTTGTAAACTGTTTCCAGTGGCGACGCCCGCGCCCTGTTCACTCGAGGTTTCGGGTCTGGCCAGCATGACGGCGTTTTCAAAAGGGCCGGGACTGACTCATTCCGAGGGGTGTGTGGCCGTCGTCGATTTTGGATATAGCAGCGCCATGGTTGCGTTTTTCAACAAGGGAGTGATGGTGCTCATCCGGAAACTCGACTTGGGGGTTGTCCATATTCTCAAGAAGATGCAGGAGAGTCTGGGTGTGGATCAGGATGTTGCCATAGGCATCTTGAATGACGGCTCCTTTGATGTGTCACGGATTGTTCATCAGGCGATGGAACCGTTTCTGCAGCAAATGGTGGTTTCCTGGGACTTTGTGGAACGCCGCGAAAATGTCCATATCAAGGATCTCTATGCCTGCGGAGGCGGAGTGTCGATCAGGGGGTGGACGCAGGAGCTTGAATCGGCCACCGGCCAGAAGGTGTCCGTTTGGAATCCCTTTGAAACGCTGACCCTTCATGACGGCGCGTATCCGGAGCGTTTCAAGGGACAGGAGTCGCGGTTTTCGGGTGCGATAGGCGCCGCCTTGGCCAAGTTGGGAACGCATTGAACCATGCATGTTAACCTGATTCTCGATGAAGAAATACGAAGTTCCAGTCCCGTTTCCCCGGGCTTGGTTGTGCGGCTTTCTTGCGTGATTATCCTGGCTTTGGGGACGGTTTGGCTTTCTTCCTTTTACTCAGCCTACTACGACTTGCGGGGGGAGGTTCGTTTCCTTGATGAGGAGTGGGCCCGAACCGAGTCGAAATACAAGACGGCCACACGGCTTCGGAGTGATCTCGGGGACCAGGAGACGACTCTGGGGGAAATCCTCGGATGGCGGGACGCGCGCATCGAATGGGGGAAGCAACTGGAGGCGGTACAGGCGGTTGTGCCCGCCGTCATTCAACTTTCAGACTTGCGTGTGAACCAGAGCGTCGTGGCACAGACGGGCGGGACGTTTGCCAAGGTATATGAATTACGCCTCTCGGGGCAGACTCCGGCGGAACGATCCGAGTTGAATGTCGTCCAATTACTGGAGGGGCTCAGGGGGCCTCCTTTCGACCGGTTCATCGAGTCGGCGGTTTTGCCGACAGGGTCATTCAGGCAGGATCCGACGGACAAATCCGCCCGGGCTTTTAACATTGTCTGCAAATATCTTCCAAGGCCTCTGCCATGAACTTTTCAGGAGACCAAAAAAAGCGGATGATCCTGTACGCAGGCGGGGCGGGTGTTGCGGTTGTGGCTCTTGGCGTTCTCATTCAATTCGTGATTTTGCCCGTATTCGAATCTCGGAAAAACCTCACGGAGAAACTGGAGGAGCAGCGGGGCAAATTGAAGAAGGCCAAGCGGCAATTGGATTATGTTCCGGGGCTTCAGCGGAATTACGATGATGTGGTCGGGCAATTGGTCAAAATCAGGAGCGAGAGCATTCTGCGCCCGATTCTGGGATCGTATCTTGTGGGGGTGAGCGAGAAGGTGGAGTCTGCGGCGCGAACCGTGGGTCTGAAAATTGACGATGTGCGCGAGGTGGGCGTGCTGGAGATGCCCCGGAAAGATAAGAATGTACCTCCCTCGGTATTCAAGGCCTATACCGTGCTGGTATATGGACAGGGATCCTTTGAAACCATCACCCGTTTCCTGGTGAAATTGGAGGAAACGCATCCCTTCCTTAGCATTCATGATCTGGGCATTGTCGGCCAACTTGATCATCCGGAAATTCAACGCCTGACCGTCAGAATGGTATTTCCCATTGAGCCGGCGGCGGAAACCGTGAAAGGGCCGGGGCCATGATCCTTCTTCGATGGGGATGTCTATTGGGTCTCTTCGTGCTCCTGGCCGGTTGGCCTTGTTTAAGCGCGGGAGAAGGCGCAAGCGCCGTTGTCCCGGATGCAGACCGGCCCCCGGGCAGGGATCCATTCTGGCCGGTCGGGTACGTGCCCAAGAAAGTTGTCAAGCCGTTGGTCGTTCCGACAACCTCCGATAAGGCAAAAGTCATGATCCCGGATTCCGCCCGTCTGCCGTTGTGGGACGAGGCGAGGAAGACACTGGATATCCGGGGAATCAGTATGATTGGTCGCGACAAGGGAACCGGTCAGCCCCGATATCTCGCCATGATCGCAGGTCGTTTGATTGAGGCGGGGGATACTGTTTCGGCAAGTTTTGAGAATCGGGTTTATCGATGGAAGGTTGTGGAGATCGATAAGACGGGAGTAGTGCTTCAGAAACTGGATGTGAGAGCGGTGGAGTGATATCCGCTGTGACAGGGAGAATACCATGAAGACGTTTTCAAGGTCGTGCGTGTGGGTTATGGGAATCATTGCATTGTTGGCCCAGATTCCCGCCGGGTGTGATAGTGGGACCGGTGACAACAGCGAGCTGGATAACTTTTTTGCCAATCATCCCTATGTCTCGGATCCCCGGACCGGAATCCGCAGCACGGTGTCCATCAGTCCCGCTTCCGCCACAGTGAATGCGGTGGGCGGGAAGGCTGTGTTCTCCCTCATCGGAGGGAATGAGCCCATAACCTGGACGGTCTCCAATACCGGCGTAGGCAGCATCGCGGGGCACGGTGGCTCGGCAACCTATACGGCGACGAGTGTCGGACAGAACGATGTGATTGCCTATGATCGGAATGGCAATGCGGCGATAGCGTCCATCAACGGATCCTTCGGGGGTTCCTCAGGGGGCGATCTGGGTGTCAGCGCCACACCGTCCACGTTGGGGAGCAACGGATCCATGTCAGTACTTAAGGCAACCGGTGGCATCCCTCCCTACAACTGGACTGTCGCCAGTGGTCCCAAGGGTGGTTTTGTTGATGGCGACACGGGTGTTACCGTGGTCTATATTCGAAATCTCGCCGGCGACAATGCCGTGACCGTAACCGATAGCATCGGTGCCAAAGCCAGCATTGTGATCAGTCAGCCATGAGTCTATCCGCTGGTCATTCGGATTCAGGAGATATCATGAAACAGAAACAATGGCGGAATTGGGCGCTCAGCTTCGTCGTATTGGGACTCTTTCTGGCGGGGGCAAGTTCCTCGCCTGCCCTGACTATTTCCGGTCAGATTATCAATACTTCCGAGTGGAAGGACCAATTCTCGCAATATCCCGGGGATGGTGACGGGCTGGGCAGGATGACGGTTGTCCTGCTGGCCTCTGATGGGACCGAGTTGGATCGGCGGACCGTGACCAGTGGC
>CAYHEL010000086.1:0-8668 GCA_964355415.1 uncultured Verrucomicrobiota bacterium
CTGGTTGTCATGGATACGCATGATGGCTTCTCCGAGCAACCCGGCCACCGGCAATACCGTCACGGGAAACCCATTTGTCTTCACCATCAGGGGCACCGTGTCGGTGACCACCAATTCCTTGATCACGGAGGCCTTTAAACGCTCGATCCCGACATCCGTCAGCACGGCATGGGACACCGCGGCAATAATATTTTCCGCCCCGTTTTCCTTGAGTATTCTCGCCGCCGAGGTCAATGTGCCCGCCGTGGTGGAGAGATCATCCACCAAGACGCAGTTGCATCCCCTGACATCACCGACCATGGTCAATGCCTCCACATCACTCGGCCCTTTCCGTTGCTTGGCAACAATCGCAAGGCCGGCATTCAACGTCTCAGAATAGGCGTGAGCCATCTTGAGTCCGCCGGTGTCCGGAGAAACCACAACGAGATTGGTGAGTTTCTTGTCGATCAAGTATTTTCCGATCACCGGGGCGGCATAGAGGTGATCGACGGGAATGTCAAAGAACCCCTGAAGTTGCTGGGCATGGAGATCCATGGTCAACAGGCGGTTGGTGCCGGCCGCCACGAGAAGATTGGCCACCAACTTCGCCGTGATCGGGACGCGCGGCTGGTCTTTGCGATCCTGACGCGCATAACCATAGAATGGAATGACGGCGGTGATGCGCGCCGCCGAGGCCCGGCGCAAGGCGTCGATCATGATCAGCAGTTCCATGATGTTTTCGTTCGAGGGATTACAGGTCGGCTGAACCAGAAAGACATCCTTGCCGCGGACATTCTCCAGGATCTTGACCCAGGTTTCGCCATCCGGGAACCGGTTGACCGTGGCCTTCCCCAATGGGATCCCAAGGCTGTCGGCAATGCTCTTTGCCAACTGCGGATGCGCTGTCCCTGTAAAAATCTTCATGTTTCTTCGTTATCCATCTCTGCCTGATGGTTGCCCGACTAGGACTCGAACCTAGACTCTAGCCTCCAAAGGGCCGTGTGCTACCATTACACCATCGGGCACTATTTTCGCAACCCGCGTCCATAACCATGTACCCGTGTCACGTTTCACCTGCGACTCTATCGTCAGGGCTTGGTCGTAATTCGCGGCCATCGCAAATACCGAAGCCCCGCTGCCCGACAACAATACCCCGGCCGCACCCGCCGATTTCAGCCTTTCGACCACTATCGCCAGAAGCGGATATTTATAAAATACCGGCTCTTCCAGAGAATTCAGGAGGCTGGCAGATGCCAATTTCCCATCACCCCTTTCGAGCGCAAAACGTGCATTGATATAGGTTTCTTCGGTTGAAGTCAATCCTGTTCTAAATCTCCTGTAAATATCACCCGTAGGGACATTGAAACCCGGATTGACCACCACAATCCACCAGTCTGTTCCGGCTGGCCAGCGACAGGAAATCGGGCTGACTTTTTCACCCCTCCCCTCCATGCAGACCGCCTTTCCGTAAACCATGGCGGGGATATCACTGCCCAGCCTGGCGCCCAGTTCCATCAGCGCCTCAACCGTCAACCCGGTTCCCCATAGACTGTTCAACCCCCTCAAGGTCCAGGCGGCATCGGCACTGCCCCCCCCCATCCCTCCGCCAATCGGGATTTCTTTGCGGATATGGATCCGGGCGCCACCGGGGTATCCCGTAGCCTCCTTCAACAGGAGTGCAGCCCTGGTTGCCAGATTATTGCCCGGTTCGGGAAGCATCGGCAGGTTCTCGCCCGGCAATCCCACCGCCTCGCAGGTCACTTCAATACCGGAATCCAGTGGGGTCAAAGTCAGGGTGTCATAAATGGAAACCGGAACAACCAGGCTCCGGAGGGCATGATACCCGTCGTCCCGCTTCCCGAATACTTCCAGAGTCAGGTTGATCTTGGCCGGCGCAAGCACGGTCAGACAACCGGCCCCCCTATCTAGTTTACCGTTTTCCATGACGAGGGGGGAGTTATCAAACGCATTCCTGACTGTCAAGGAATGGGTTGCTGTCAACTGCGGCCTCAACTCCTCCGGCCTTCAAGCGCCTGATACCAGCCAACCCTTTGACGTTAAGCGCCATCGGTCACGAGGACGAGAAGTTCCTCAGGAGTGATGGCGGGGACCCGGGAGTTCTTGAAATCACCTGCGTTTCGGGAAACAATGTATTGGCAATGACCCGCTTCCGCCAAACTCGCCACCACGGCGTCTTCGAAATCCGGCATGTTCAGGCTTCTGGCCCGGATGAATTCCTTCTGCCCGGCAGGGATGACCTTCAATGTTGAAAGCAACCAGTCGATGGTTTGGCCCGCTTTTGAGTGACCGACATATTTCGCGACGATGTAATGAATGGTGGTGAGCGCATGGGCGGGGATCTGCCCGAAGAGTTTTCGCTTCGCCACGAGGCCAAGTATTTTGCCAGACGCTGTATAGTGCGGTTCTCGTTTCTGGATCACATCCAGCAAGACATTCAAGTCAATCAGGATTTGCATCAGGATTTCCTCATATGACTCGCATGATATTCCGCCCGGGCGTCCACTTTGGAGGGGACTATGCCTGAGATCGCTTTAATCTCGGCGGGGATTTCTCCTTCCGTCAATGATTGCAATCGGGCCAGATAGCGACCAATCAGCGCCGTGAGGGAAAATCCGTTGCGTTGAGCATAGGCCTTGGCAAATTCGAGTTCTGAGATCGGCAACCGTATGGTCATCTTGGCGTCATTCATGAGCATCCTTCTCTCTGTTGTATGGCAATTATTATCGGAATGTACGGCATAGTCAATGCCGTAATAAAGGACTGATACGGGTGCTCCCGAACCGACCCCTCAAGTCCTATCCGGCGATCACTTTTCCAATCGCCTGAACCAGATAGCGAAGCACCGGCTCCGGCGTGATCAGGGGTGGCATGACATAGATCACCGGGCCCAGGGGACGCAGGAGAATACCATTTGCGCGCAGGCGGTCCCGAACCTTGATCGCACGTTGGGTACCAGTTCCCTCTTTGTCGTCCTCCAGTTCAACCACACCAATCATTCCCAGTGATCGGATATTCCGTACACCGGGCAGGGATGCGAGCGGACTCAACTCTTCCGCCAGCACCTTGCCCATGGCGGCAGACTGGGCGACTATGCCTTCCTGCTCATAGACCAACAAGGTCTCAATCGCCGCCGCGGCGGCAATCGGATTTCCCGCAAACGTATGACCATGATAGAAGGTGTGATCCTCCGGCGTATCCCGGAATGTTTCGTACAGCGGAGCGCGAACCACCGCCGCACTGATGGGCAAATATCCGGCGGACAGACTCTTCCCCAGGCAGACGATATCCGGGAGCACCCCGGCATGGTCACACGCAAACATCTTGCCCGTACGTCCCATTCCCACGGCAATTTCATCGGCGATCAGGAGCACACCCTCGTCCTGACAGAGTTGGGCAAGCCGTCGCAGATATTCAGGATTCTGCATCCGCATCCCGCCCGAGCCCTGGCACATCGGCTCCAGTATCACGGCGGCCAATTCATGGGCATGCTCCCGTACAATCGCCCGCATGGTGTCAAAGCACTCGGAAAGACAAATCTGTTCTGACTCGTGGAAGGCGCACGTTCCGCAACAGGGCGACGGCGCCTGAAAAACGGGGAAAAGGGCGCTCTTGAAGGGTCTGTGGAAATGCGGGAGATATCCCACCGATACCGCGCCCAGGGTGTCCCCGTGATAGGCAAAATCAAGCGCCACAAACTTGGTCTTTTGCGTCTGACCGATGTTATACCAGTATTGAAGGGCGATCTTGAGTGCGGCCTCCACGGCGCAGGATCCATCACTGGCAAACATCACCCGCCGGTCATCGGGGAAAAGGCCGACTATCAGGGAGGCCAGTTCGATGGCGCGGGGATGGGAGAGGTTGCCCAGGATACTGTGCTGGAGTTCACGGGTTTGCCGTACGATGGCCTCAATAATGCGGGGATGGCCGTGTCCCAGGTTGCAGGCCCACCAGGATGAGATGGCATCGAGATATTTCCGCCCTTCATCATCGTACAGGAAAGCCCCCTCTCCATGGGTGATCACCGGCAGGGCTTTGTCGTTCAAAGCAGAAAACCGGGTATAAGGATGCCAGATACTCTGGCGGTCCATGGTCTGATACAGAGCCCGATCTTTTGATGAGTCCATGCTTACACCCTTTCGAACGTGAAGAGGCGGTTCGGCTCAGTCAGCCGCCCTCCCGTAAACCGGATCCCTTCATGTTCCAGGAGACGCACCTTGCGGCGAAGAGCGGGGCCCGCCGTCTCTCCCTGAAAGCCTCCGGGGGTGAGATCCGAAGCGATGACGCGGTGACAGGGCACGCGAGGGGCAAAGGGATTCAGCCGCAACGCCTGGCCGACAGCCCGGGGTGAACCGCAACGGATACGGGCCGCGACTCCCTTGTAAGTGGCGACCCTCCCGGCCGGGATCAGGGAGACGGCGTCGTATACGCGCTGCTGGAATAGGGTTACACTCATCCCAATACACCTACCACAAAAAGCCGGAGAAAACAACCGCTGGCAACTTGACCACGCCCCCCTGATCAGGCAATATGAATGGCGAGAGAATTACAGGTAACAATCTCTCACAAAAAGGAGCGATAACCATGAAAATGAAAACGTGTATTTCTGGCCTGTTTATCCTTAGTGTGGCCGTGGGTATGAGACTCCCCGTAATGGCACAAGTCGTGGGTCTTCCCGTCATGGATACGGCGGGAACGCGGGATCCGGGCCATGTCGAATTCACTCCGGGTGTCGTGCTGGGCGAGGACTCTGACTTTCTCGGAGCCCGGGCAACCGTCACACTGATGGATGAGTTACGGGGATTCATCGATCTGGGCCGCTTCGAAACCAGTGACAAAGGCAATAACCTTGCCTTGCAGGTGGGCGCCCTGTTCAGCATGGATCTGACCGAAGTCTGTGAGACCGCCCTGCGGGGAACGGTTTATTATGCCAACACGGACTACCAGGATCTGTCGGGCGCCGACCTCATGTTCATGTTCAGCGGGGAGACCTTGTTGGACGATCTCTACGGATACGGCGGCGCCGGGATCGACGTGTCGAAACGCAAGGTCTACACCAATCACTCCGAAATCAACCCCGCCTTGGCGTTGGGACTGACCTACAAGTTCACCAACACGTTCTGGCTTTTCCTGGAAGTCGATTACGTGGATGCCCCCTTCGCGGCGATCGGGCTGAGCACCCGCTAAAAAAGATCACGAAGCCCGCTTGACACCGGGCTTCCGGACGGGCATTATCCGAGCCTTCTTTCCCGGGGGCGTTTAGCTCAGCTGGTTAGAGCGCTTGCCTCACATGCAAGAGGTCACAGGTTCGAGTCCTGTAACGCCCACCATCCTCCGGCCATACCGTCTAAGGGTGAAAAGCAAAACGGCCGCCCTTTCGGACGGCCTTTCAACACTTCATTTTTCGCAAGGTCAGGCGATGGCTTTTTTGGCCAATTCCACGATCTGCACAAAACCGGAGGGGTCGTTATAGGCGATCTCCGACAGCATCTTCCGGTTCAACTCGATGCCGGCCTTCTTCAAGCCCTGGGTAAAGCGGCTGTAGGCCAAACCCTGCTCGCGAACTGCCGCTGAAATACGGACGGTCCACAGGCGGCGGTAATCCCCCTTGCGATCCTTGCGATGGATATAGGCCAACCGCATCGCGCGATCTACCGCCTCGGTCGCCTGGCGGAACAGTTTGCTGCGCGAACCCCGGAACCCGCGGGCCGCCTTCAGAATGGTCTTCCGGCGTTTGCGTGAGGCCGGCGCATTAGTTGCTCTGGGCATAGTCTCGTCCTTTCAGTACGGTCAGATCATTTCCGCAATACGTTTGTGGTCGGAATCATGAATCACTTTTCCCCCACGCAGGTTGCGCTTTTGTTTTCTCGTTTTGCTGCTCAGAAGATGACCGCTCCCGGGACGCTTGAACATAAGCTTCCCCGTAGCCGTAACCTTCACCCTCTTGCTCACCATCTTTTTCGTTTTTTTCTTAGGCATGATACTCCTCATCCCGGTTCACACGCGAGGGTTCGGAACGGAACCTCGCGCCTGTCGGGAAAACAAGGGCGGGACTCTACAGGAGAGCCCCCTTCCCGTAAAGCTTTTTTAGAAATTATCCCTGTAACACCGGTGCGGCCGCCGGTCTGACGGCAGGAATGGGAATCGGCGTCTGGAATGACGGCGCAGCCGGACGTTCAGCAGACACGTCCCGATGCTCCGGACGTCCGACCGGTTTGCCGGCTTTCGGTCCCAGCACCATGACAATGCTATTTCCCATCAGTTTCGGCGTCATATCGGCCTGCGCGATTTCGCCGCACTCCTTCAGAACCCGGTTCATCACGTCAAATCCCAATTCTCGGTGCGCGTTTTCGCGTCCCCGGAAATAGAGGGAGCATTTGACCTTCATCCCCTTCTGCAAAAATCCGATGATATGATTGATCTTCGTCGCAAAATCATGATCGGCGACATTCGCATGAAACTTGATTTCCTTCATTTCCGCCGCATGCTGATGCTTCCGGGCCTCCCGTTCCTTGCGCGCCTGTTCATACTTGAACTTGCCAAAATCCATGACCCGGCATACGGGCGGTTCAGCATTGGGTGATACTTCGACCAAGTCAAGACCTGCCCTGACGGCAATGGACATCGCTTCGCTGACGGTCATGACACCGAGCATGTTTCCACTGGCGTCAAGCAACCGAACCTGCGGGCACCGAATACGGTGATTCACTCTGATTGTCTGCGGACGAATGACCTACCTCCTTGTTACGGGGCTTTCTGCGACCCCTGTGTTCACAGTCAAGACCTTCTCCGCGACTTCCGCGCGGAGTTTGCCGACCAACTCTTCCAACTTCATGGTTCCCAAATCGCCAGCCGTCCGGCTACGAACCGAAACCAAACCGGCTTCCGCCTCGCGGGCGCCGAGAATAAGCATATACGGAATTTTCGCGACCTGGGCATCACGGATCTTCGCCCCGAGTTTCTCGGAACTGCGATCCACCCGGATCCTGAATCCTTCATTCTGCAACGATTCGGCGATGGCTTCAGCCGCCGGGAGCACCTTGTCGCTGATCGGCAGAACACGGACTTGTTCGGGCGCCAGCCAAAGCGGAAACGCGCCGGCATAGTGCTCCACCAGAACCCCGAAGAACCGTTCCAGGCTTCCCAATAAAGCACGATGCACCATGTAAGGACGATGCTCTTTGCCGTCATCACCGTTATACACCAGGTCAAAACGATCCGGCAGATTGAAATCAAACTGAATGGTACTCATCTGCCACTCTCGTCCGATGGCGTCCTTGACTTTCAGGTCAATCTTGGGCCCGTAGAAGGCGCCGCCGCCCTCATCAACAACAAAAGGAATCGATTCGGCCTCAAGCGCCTGCTTCAATGAATCCGTGGCCTGCTCCCAACGACTGGGTTCACCCACTGCCTTGGCCGGTTTGGTAGCCAGGTAAGCCGAAATCTCGGTAAATCCGAATGCCCTCCAGATCCGGAGCGCAAACTGCACGGTGCGCTTGACTTCATCCACGATCTGCTCCGGTGTACAGAAAATGTGCGCATCATCCTGGGTAAAACCACGTACGCGCAACAGACCGTGGAGAACGCCGGTCTTCTCATAACGGTACACGGTTCCCAGTTCAGCCCAACGCAACGGCAGATCGCGATAGGATCGTTTGCTGTTCTGGTAGATTTGGATGTGGAAGGGGCAGTTCATCGGCTTGGCGTAATACGACACCTCGTCGATGACCATCGGCGCGTACATGTTTTCCGCATAGAACCCGAGATGACCGGACGTTTCCCACAGCCCGGCGCGACCAATGTGCGGCGTGTAGAGCAGCTCGTAGCCGGCCTTGAAATGCTCCTGACGCCAGTAATCCTCGATGATCGAGCGAATGCGGGCGCCCTTCGGGTGCCAGTGGATCAGGCCCGGCCCGACCTCTTCGTGCACGCTGAACAGATCCAGTTCCTTGCCCAGTTTGCGATGATCCCGCTTCTGTGCCTCCTCCAGTTGTAGGATCTGGGCATCCAAGTCCTTCTGCGTCAGCGCCACCATGCCATAGACGCGTTGAAGCATGGGATTGGTCTCCACCCCGCGAAAATAAGAACCGGCCACCGACAGCAGTTTGAAGGCCTTCAGGTCACCGGTGCGCGCCACATGGGGCCCCCGGCAAAGGTCCATGAAATCACCACACCGGAAAAATGAGATGGCCTCCCCTTCGGGAATATCAGCCAAACGCTCCAGTTTATAACGTTGCCCCCTGGCCTCCAACGCGGCACGCGCCTCGATCCGCCCCATTTCAAGGCGTTCAAACGGAACATTCTCCGCCACGATCTTCGCCATTTCGCGTTCGATCAGGGGGAAATCTTCCGGGGTGAAACGGTGGGACAGATCGAAATCGTAGTAGAAACCGCTATCTGTCGACGGACCAATGTCCAACCGGACATTCTCAAATAGCCTGCAAATTGCAGCCGCCATGACATGCGCCGTACTGTGGCGCAAAAGATCTAAATCCAAGTGTGTTGCTCCTCGTTAAGATTAATCGCCGGGCATTTAACAGTAAACAAAGCCGGTGTGTCAACGTGGAAATGGGCTGTTGTCGTGGAAATTGCAATAGATTGCACTCGCGCCGAATTCAGAAATCAGAATTCAGAATTCAGGAGTTGAAGTCCAACAAGTTATGCAGGATAT
>CAYHEL010000087.1:0-8634 GCA_964355415.1 uncultured Verrucomicrobiota bacterium
GAGGTCATCACGGTCAATGATCCGCTCAAAGCGACGACGGGGAAGAACGGCCTTCTCGAGACATGAGCGCAGGATATCGGCGGAAATGCCATACTCGAGACCAACACCCAGGCATGCCAGGGCGTTCAGAATGTTATGCCTGCCCGGCGCCGGTACGGTAAAGAGTCCAAGGGCCTGCCCCTTTAAGGTGACCTGAAACTGACTGGCGGTGGAGGACTCGTTTGTGGTGATGGCTCGCAGGTCGGCCTGTTCGGAGAAACCATAGGAGAGAACGTTGGACTGTTCACCACAAATCCGAACGGCGCGGGGATCATCCGCACAAAATATCACGCGACGCCGGGTCTGCCGAACAAAGATCCGGAAGCAATCCTCGAAGGACTCGATCCCGTCAAAATGCTCCATGTGGTCGAACTCAATGTTTGTGACGACGGCGATTTCCGGTGAATAGAGGGCCAGCGTGCCGTCGCTTTCATCGGCCTCCACCACGGTCAGGTCGCCGGTGCCAATGCCCGCCACTCCGCCGAGAGGGTCCACTTCGCCCCCGATGCAGAAGGATGGGGCGAGTCCCGCGGAGGTGAGAATCTGGGCGATGAAGGTGGTGGTTGTTGTCTTGCCATGAGTGCCGGCTACGGCGACCGAGGGGGAGTCGGAGAGAAGGGCGGGGAGCACTGCTCCGCGCTTGAAGACCGGGATGCCGCGTGAAAGGGCGGCCTTGATCTCATCGGATGTTTCAGGGACGGCCGCGCTGCGCACAACCCAGTCAACGGAGCCGGTGATATGATCCGGCGAGTGTTGGTCGTGAACCTCGATGCCACGCTCCCGGAGCCAGCCGGCGAGTTTATTGACCATCTTGTCGCAGCCGGTCACCCTGAAGCCGCGTGCCTTGAGAAGCACCGCCAGTCCTGCCATGCCGACACCGCAGATGCCGACCATGTGGATCTGGCCGGCGCCGGACTTGATCAGCGATTGAAGTGTCGTGGTCTTTGAATTCATCTGCGCCCGGCACATTAATCACTTTAGCGGGCAGGTGCAAGAAATCAGCGGAAATCAGCGGAATCTTTCATATCCCTTCTCGCGAGAACATCCGTTCGGCATCAAAAGAAAAACCAAGCCAGACAGGGGCAAACGACTTGCAATGGGAAGTGAATTGCCTATTATCACCCGTGTTGCGACTATAGTACCCGAATACGTTATGACAGAACGCCTCATATCTGATGGACTGAACAAGCCTGACAAGGATCTTGATGTCCGTCTGCGTCCAACCCGGTTTCGTGATTTTGTGGGACAGAAAAAGGCCAGTGAGCGGTTGGAGTTGTTCACGCAGGCCGCGAAAAAGCGTGGCGATGTCATGGAGCATGTGCTTCTCTCCGGCCCCCCTGGGCTCGGGAAGACCACCCTGGCCTACATCCTGGCAGCCGAGATGGGCGTGAATATCAAATCGACCTCGGGCCCGGTGATTGACAAGCCGGGCGATCTGGCGGGTCTGCTCACCGGTCTGGAGCGGGGCGATATCCTGTTCATCGATGAAATCCACCGCATGCAGCGTTCCGTGGAGGAGTATCTCTATTCGGCGATGGAGGATTTTGTCATCGACATCATGATCGACCAGGGCGCCAATGCCCGGTCTGTCCGCCTGAATCTCCAGCAGTTTACCCTGATTGGCGCGACCACGCGAAGCGGGTTGCTGACCTCGCCGTTTCGCGCCCGGTTCGGGTTGCCGATTCGTTTGGATTACTACGAGGCGAAGGATTTGGAACACATTGTGAAACGCTCGGCGCGAATCCTGGATGTCGATGTGGATGACGGGGGCGCCCATGAAATCGCGCGCCGCTCCCGGGGAACACCGCGTATCTGCAATAATCTGCTGAGGCGCGTTCGTGATTTCGCCCAGGTTAAAGCCGATGGGAAGATTACCAGGGAGATCGCCGCCGCCGCGCTGACCATGCTGGATATTGATGAGGACGGACTGGATGAAATGGACAAGCGCATTTTGGAAACCATCATGCACCGGTTCTCCGGCGGGCCCGTCGGACTCAGCTCCCTGTCTGTGTCGGTAGGGGAAGAGTCGGACACCATCGAGGAAGTTTACGAGCCGTTCCTGATTCAGGAGGGGTATATCAAGCGCACCCCGCAAGGACGAGTAGCCACGGATCTTTGCTACCGGCGCTTCGGAATCAAACCCAGCGAAGGCCAGGGGCGATTGTTGTGATACCGTGAATTTCGACTGCGACATTTCGCCTATATTAATCACAAATAAACGCTACAAGTGCGACAGATTGTCGCATTAATTAGCCTGTTATGCGATCTGAAGTATTCGTTTCAATTGTCGTAACATAATGCAAAAAAACAAGTTGCAACTCTTTATATGAATAATGAGAGATTGTGTTGGCACGGGCATTGCTATATGAGCAGGCTGTACTGAAAATAGAGTATGATGTCGTGCGATATGGCGCGGCACTATAGGGAGATTTTATCATGTCAAAAGTCCTTGGAATTGATTTAGGCACGACCAATTCGTGCATGGCGGTAATGGAGGGTGGCGAGCCGGTCGTGATTCCCAATGCCGAGGGGATGCGGACGACTCCGTCGATTGTGGCGTTCACCAAGTCGGGTGAGCGTTTGGTTGGACAGGCGGCAAAGCGCCAGGCCATTACCAATTCCCACAGCACGGTCTATTCCATCAAGCGCTTTATGGGGCGCAAGTATGATGAAGTGGCCCATGAAATTTCGCTCGTCCCGTACAAGGTCATCAAGGCCAAGAACGGGGATGCGCATGTTCAGGTGGGCGACAACGTGTATTCCCCGCCTGAAATTTCCTCGATGATTCTCCAGAAGATGAAGGCGGATGCCGAGGCTTACCTGGGGGAGAAGATTGCCCAGGCGGTCATCACGGTTCCGGCGTATTTCAACGACAGCCAGCGCCAGGCGACCAAGGACGCCGGACGCATTGCGGGTCTTGATGTGCTTCGCATCATCAATGAGCCCACGGCCGCCTCCCTGGCCTATGGCTTGGACAAGAAGAAGGACGAAAAGATAGCCGTCTATGATTTGGGCGGGGGAACGTTTGATATTTCCGTTCTGGACATCGGTGAGGGTGTGTTTGAAGTGAAGGCCACGAATGGCGACACGCATCTGGGCGGTGATGATTTTGATCATACCATCATGTTGTGGCTGGCTGACGAGTTCAAGAAAGAGCAGGGGATCGACCTGACCAAGGATCCGATGGCCATGCAGCGCCTCAAAGAAGCGGCGGAGAAGGCCAAGTGTGAATTGTCCAGCGCCCTGAGCACTGAAATCAACCTGCCCTTCATCAGCGCCGATTCCTCGGGGCCCAAGCACATGACCGTGACCTTGTCGCGCGCCAAACTGGAACAACTGGTGGATTCCCTGATTGAGCGAACGATGCAACCGGTTCGGAGTTGCATGAAAGATTCCGGACTGAGCACCGTGGACGAAGTTGTGTTGGTGGGCGGCATGACGCGTATGCCGAAAGTCCAGGAAATGGCCAAGAAGCTCTATAACAAGGAACCGCACAAGGGTGTCAATCCTGACGAAGTTGTGGCCGTTGGCGCCTCCATTCAGGGCGGAATCCTCAAGGGTGAAGTCAAGGACGTGTTGCTGTTGGATGTGACCCCGTTGTCGCTCGGAATCGAGACCCTGGGCCGGGTATTCACGGCCCTGATCGAGCGTAACACGACGGTTCCCACCAAAAAGACGGAAATCTTCAGTACGGCTTCTGACAACCAGCCCTCCGTGGAAATTCACGTCCTTCAGGGTGAGCGGAAGATGGCTGACCAGAACAAGACGATCGGGCGTTTCCATCTCGATGGTATTCCGCCGGCGGCGCGCGGAGTCCCTCAGATCGAGGTGACATTCGATGTCGATGCCAACGGCATTCTCCATGTGTCCGCGAAGGACCTCGGAACAGGCCGCGAGCAGAAGATCACGATCACCGCCTCGAGTGGACTCTCGGATTCCGAGATCAAGGAAATGGTCAAGGATGCCGAGGAGCATGCCGAGGATGACAAGAAAAACCGCGAGACGGCGGAAACCCGGAATATGGCTGACAACCTTGTCTATCAGACCGAAAAGCTTCTGAAGGATCAGGGCGCCAAGATGGCGGATGACAAGAAGCGTCCCGTTGAGGAGGCCGTCGAGAAGGTGAAGACGGCGCTCAAGGGCGACGATTCCGAGGCCATCAAGACCGCCGTCGACGGACTGAACACCGTGATGCAGGCATTTTCGTCCGAGTTGTACTCCCAGGCCAAGGCGCAGGCCCCGGGTGGAGCCGCGCACGAGGCGGGGGCCGAGCCGGGCGCCAAGGCCGAGGAGAAGGGTAAGGGCGGCAAGGACGACGTGATTGACGCCGACTTTGAAATGGTCGACGACAAGAAGAAATAAGGATGTGACGCGGGGGCGGCGGTCGCCCCGGCGAGATGTGTGTAACCCAAAAAAGGAGACGCGTAGAAATGAAAGTAAAACCGTTGGCAGACCGGGTTCTGGTTGAACCCAAGAAAGAACTGGAAACCAAAAAAGGCGGGATTATCATCCCTGACAGCGCCAAGGAAAAACCAACCGAAGGTGTTGTGATCGCCGTGGGCACGGGCAAGCGTGATGACGAGGGCAAACTGATCCCCTTCGTCGTCAAGGTTGGCGACAAGGTTCTGATGCCCAAGTATGGTGGCACCGAGATCAAGATTGATGACAAGGAATACCAGATCATGCGTGAGGAAGATATCCTCGGGATCGTGGAATAAGGTTCGTTCGTTAACAAACAGGAGAAACTACAATGGCTGATAAAGGCAAACAACTCAAGTATGACAGCGAAGCGCGCCAGGCGATGCTCCGCGGTGTCGAAAAACTGAGCCGCGCCGTCAAGGTTACCCTTGGCCCGTGCGGTCGCAACGTGATCCTCGACAAGAAGTTCGGATCCCCCACCATCACCAAGGACGGTGTCACGGTGGCCAAGGAAATCGAGCTTCCCGATCCCTTTGAAAACATGGGCGCCCAGATGGTCCGCGAAGTCGCCAGCAAGACCAGCGACACGGCGGGTGACGGGACGACGACCGCGACGCTCCTCGCCGAGAACATCTACCGCGAAGGCCTGAAGAATGTCACGGCCGGCGCCAACCCGATGAGCCTCAAGCGCGGTATCGACAAGGCTGTGATCATGGTCGTCGATGCGATTGCCAAGCAGTCCAAGCGCGTCAAGGAGCACGTCGAAATCGCCCAGGTGGCGACGATTTCCGCCAACGGCGAAACGGCGATAGGCGAGATCATAGCGGATGCCATGGACAAGGTCGGCAAGGATGGCACGATCACCGTCGAGGAGGCCAAGGCCATAGAGACGACGCTGGACGTGGTTGAGGGTATGCAGTTCGACAAGGGCTACATTTCCCCGTATTTCGCCACGAACATGGAAGCCATGGAAGCGAATCTGGACGACGCGTATATCCTGATCTACGAGAAGAAAATCTCGAATCTTCAGGATCTGTTGCCCCTGTTGCAGAATGTCGCGAAGTTGAGCAAGCCGTTGCTGATCATTGCCGAGGACATCGAGGGCGAAGCCCTGGCGACCCTGGTGGTGAACCGTCTGCGGGGTACGCTCCAGATCTGTGCCGTAAAGGCGCCGGGCTTTGGCGACCGTCGCAAGTCGATGATGGAAGACATCGCGATTCTGACCGGCGGCAAGTGCATCACCGAGGATCTCGGGATCAAACTTGAAAACGTCAAGGTTGAGGATCTGGGCCGCGCGAAACGCGTGACCGTGGACAAGGAAAACACCACGATCGTGGAAGGCGCCGGGAAGGCGTCGGCCATTCAGGGCCGTGTGGCGCTGATCAAGCGCCAGATCGAGGAAACCACCTCGGATTACGACCGCGAGAAACTGCAGGAGCGCCTGGCGAAACTCGCCGGGGGCGTGGCCGTCATCAATATCGGCGCCGCAACCGAGACCGAGATGAAGGAAAAGAAGGCTCGCGTTGAGGACGCGCTACACGCGACCCGCGCCGCTGTCGAAGAGGGTGTGGTTCCGGGTGGTGGTGTGGCCCTGATCCGTTGCCTCTCCGCTCTGGACAAGGTGGAGGCCGAGGGTGACGAGAAGATCGGTGTGGATATCATCCGCCGGTGTCTCGAGGCTCCTCTGCGCCAGCTTGTTGACAATGCCGGTTTGGAAGGCGCTGTCATCATCCAGGAAGTCAAGAAACTGAAGGGTCCCATGGGCTATAACGTGGCAACCCGCCAGTACACCGACCTGATCAAGGATGGTGTTCTGGATCCGGCCAAGGTGACCCGCATGGCGTTGCAGAACGCGGCGAGCATCTCCGGTCTGCTTCTGACCAGTGAATGCATGATCACTGAGATTCCGAGTTCCGAGAAGCCTGCTCCCGCAGGTGGTGGCGGAATGGGTGGAATGGGTGGCATGGGCGGCGGCGACATGTACTAAGTCGTTTGAGAAAACGATTGACCTGTGTAAACGGGGCGCATAGACTGCGCCCCGTTTACGTTTTCCATGGAGGTGGAGTTTGAACGCTGAATTAATTGAAAAAGCCAAGATCAAGGTCACTTCGGTGCCCCTTCTCGTCAATATGGTGTCGCGCCGCGTTCGCCAGTTGAATGCCGGGATGCGTCCGTATCTGAAGCCGCTCAGCCAAAGCGAGGAGAGAGTTGATATTGCCCTGCGGGAAATCGTGGAAGGCAAACTGACTGCGGAATTGGGTTACTTCGACTTGTCCAACCCTGCTCCCTCGCCCGCCAAGTAAGACCGGCGTGGATGTATGGCGGCCGCAAAGGATAGTAAAGAGGCGGACAAGGCCGCGACCAATAGAAAGGCGTTCCACGATTTCTTTGTCGTGGATCGCATTGAGGCCGGTATCGAACTTCTGGGCACCGAGGTGAAATCGGTGCGCGCTTCCAATGTCTCCCTGACGGGGGGGTATGCCAAAATCGAAGACTCGGGGCGTTTGGTTCTCTATGCCGTCCATATCGCTCCCTATGAGTGCGGAAACCGCTTCAATCATGAGCCGACACGTCCCCGCACACTTCTTCTGCATCGACGCGAGATGGAACGCCTGAAGGGGCAGATCGCCCAGAAGGGTTACACGCTGGTTCCGCTCAAATTATATTTCCGAAAGCGCTGGGCGAAGGTGGAACTCGGAATCTGCAAAGGCAAGCAGGACGACGACAAACGCGATTCATTGCGTCGAAAGGACGCCGAGAAGGAAGCCCGCCGGGCGATTCGTTCCCGTTGATATCGAACCGGGTTAGGGATATACTGCCGGAAGTCAGTGAAAGGATACGATCATGAGGAACCTGGGTCTTGGCGAATTGTTGATTATTCTTCTGGTGGTGCTCCTGTTGTTTGGCGCCAGGAAATTACCCGAACTGGCCCGGTCTCTGGGCCGGAGTCTGAATGAGTTCAAAAAAGGGCGGGAAGAGGGTGTAAAACCAGAGGATAAGGACAAAAAGAAGGACTGACGCCCTTCCTTAAAGCACCACGCTTGGCTTTCGCGCGTCGCGATCCAACTGTTTCAGCGCTTCTTCAATATCACCCTGCCACTCGCTCTTGGGGTGGCTGACGAGAAAATCCTCATAAACCGCCCTGGCCTCCTTGTGCCGTTTGAGGGTCTCGAGGCAACGGGCCTTCCCAAACATCGCCACCGGCGCCAGAAAGTGATCCTTCTTCTTCGCCGCAAAGGCCGTGAAGGCGGCTAACGCCTGGTCTGTCTGTCCCACGCCCTCGGTGCAATGAATCAAACCCACTTCGGCAATTCCTGCCATCGGATGATCCGGATACTTTGAGAGAAAGTTCTTGTAGGTCGTCTGGGCAGCCACATAATCCGCGTTGTCGTACTGGGCCTTGGCCATCTGCAGGATGGACAGGCGGGCGGCCGATGTGGAGGGATACTGGTTGAGGATGGCCTGAAGGGCCTGCACGTTGCGGGCTTCGCCCAACATGCGTGACGCCTTTTCCTCATTGGCATCCCGGTTGGCACGATACAGAAAAATGGCAAGCACAATGATGGCCGCAAGTCCTGCCGTAATGAGCCAGTTCTTGAGATCGCGGGCGGTGTTTGTCAGTTGCTCAAGCCCCGGTGTTTCCGGCTGTATGTCATGCGGAGTTTTGTTTTCGGCGTTATCCATGATCGTATGTATCCTTCCCGTCGTAAAAGTGACCGCATTTAATAAGGGCTGCGAGGATCGGAAGCAAGATCAAATTGTAAAAAAGGGGTTCTTATTTCGCAATACTTCGTCTTCCCGCCTTAACTGATGATTGATGATGGCTTTTCCGGGGATGTCTTAACATCGTTCAGAGCAATCTCGTAGCACTGGGGGCAAAGTCCGTGGCTGATCAGGGTCTGGGACTGTTCGAGAAAGTACGTCTCAAGATGTTGCCATTCATCCTCATTCACCTGCAGTTTTCGGCAACTTGAGCAGATGACGATCAACTTATGGATCAGTCGTTTCTGATGGAGATAGGTGTGTCCGATTGTGATGGCGGCAATGCAGAGAACAACGATGGTCAGTGTACATCCCTTGTAAAAATTCGGATGTTCGGGGCGTATTCCGAACCACAGATTTGACAAGTCCATCACTTCGTCAACCCAGATGATTACGATCAGCAAAATGAACGAC
>CAYHEL010000088.1:0-8582 GCA_964355415.1 uncultured Verrucomicrobiota bacterium
CCAACTTCCGGATACCGGGGAGATCAGAGGCTTTCGGGTTCCGGAATTTGATGCCGTTGGAGTGTTGAAGTCGGAAATCTTCGGCGAAAAGGCCAATCCCCTACCCGGCGGGGAATTCATCCGGATTACGGGACTTCGAATTTTGGTGTACAAGAACAAGGAAGTGGAGTCGACCCTGACGGCGGAACACTGTACGATCAGCCGAAAGGACAGAAGCGCCTTTTCAAACGCGGACGTGAAGATTGAGCGGGGCAACGTGGTGATCACAGGCAAAGGGTTCCGGTGGAATCCGGAAAGCCAGCAGATCGAGATTCTGAATGCCTTCCACATGGTGATGGTGGGGACGGTCAAGGTGTGGCCCCTGATGAAGGAGAAAAAATGAGATGAATCGTTACAACATGATCATGATGGCGGGTTTCCTGATTCTGAGTTGGGGAGCCCGAGTCGGCGCGCAGGAGCTTGCGGCGGGGGGGGGCGCTCTGACCGTGGGGACGGGATCCAACGAAACCCATGTCGTGGCCAAGCGCGCGGATTACGACATCTCGAAAAATATCCTCGTCCTGGATGGCGACGTGGTGGTGAAGGATCCCCGGGTTACGATTACAGCCGACCAGATCACGATGCTGATGAACACCAACCGTGAGCCGGAGATGGTGACCGCCGTCGGGCACGTCGTCATTGAACAGGAGTTGAATCCCTCCAATGATGTCGGCGCCGCGACCAGCAGACGGGGCCCGCCCGTGAAGGGGTTCCGCCGGGCAACCTGCGGGCGTGCCGTTTACGGGGTGCGCTCGGGAGTGACCGTGTTGACCGATAAGCCGGTGATTACACAGGAAGGCATGACGCTCAACGGGTCTCGAATCATTTACAGCCGGGATCAGGACAAAGTGCACATCGACAACTCGTCGGGCGTCTTCGTTTCCAGCGAGGGCCGTGACGGCCTCAAGGATGTCATGAAACCGAAGACGACGGTTCCGAAACCGAAGGAGTAGTGCGCCGTGGATTCCCTGATTAGAACTGAAGAGTTGGTGAAGGCCTACCGTGGAAAGACGGTGGTGCAGGGCGTCAGCGTGAACGTCAATGCAGGCGAGATCGTGGGACTTCTTGGGCCCAATGGCGCGGGGAAGACCACCACGTTCTACATGATCGTGGGTTTGGTTCGTCCGACCCGGGGAAAAATCTTCTTCAAGGATCGGGATATCTCCAGGAAGGCCATGTTCGAGCGGGCTCGTATGGGCATGGGCTATCTGGCGCAGGAACCTTCGATATTTAGAAAATTGACGGTGGCCGAAAACATTATGGCCATTCTCGAAACCCGAAAGCTCACCTCGCGGCAAAGGAAACAGCGTCTGGATGAACTCATGGGGGATTTGGGAATTGTCGGCCTGGCCGACCAGAAAGCCTTTACCCTCAGTGGAGGAGAGCGCCGCAGGCTTGAAATTGCCCGCGCCCTGGTGACGGATCCGGCCATGATTCTGTTGGATGAACCGTTCAGCGGGGTGGATCCCCTGGCGGTGTATGATGTGCAGGAGATTATCAAGAACCTCAGGCAAAGGGGTCTTGGGATCCTGATCACGGATCACAGCGTCAGGGAGACCCTGTCCATTGTGGATCGGGCCTACCTGATCTGCGAGGGACGGGTGTTAAGGGAGGGAACGGGCGACTTTCTGATTCATGACGATGTCAGTCGGGAGTTGTATTTGGGGCCGCGATTCAGTATGTAAACGAAGGGAGATGATATTATGTCCATTGAAATAACAGGAAGACACGTTGACGTCAGTGACAGCATGAAGCATTACTCCGAGAAACGGATGGCCAAGTTGGTGGCCGAGTTTCCGCGGGTCGATAAAGTTCATGTGATTCTGGATATCCAGAAGTTCACGCATATGGCGGAAGTGGTTGCCCATGCGGCGCGGCATATCCAGTTGGAGGCCAAGGCCAGTTCCGAGAACATGTACGCCTCCATTGACGAGGCGGCCGACAAGATTGAGGCCCAGTTGCGAAAAATTCTCGACAAGCGTCATGCCCACAAGGGGGATGAAAAGCTTCGCGATTTGGATAACCTTCCGGAAGAGGGGTGAGCATGAGCGAAGGCGGGGGTACCAGAAATATCGTCACCGTTGCCGATTTCCTGAAGGTCGGCCGTGAACGGCTCGAACTGGAACTGGTGGCGGGCGGCGAGGGTGTGAACCGCCGGATTGAAGAGGCGGCGATGAACCGTCCGGGCCTGGCGCTCACGGGCTTCTTTCAGTATTTTGCTCCGCGTCGAATCCAGATCCTCGGGCATGCGGAGATGGCGTATCTGGCGTCACTCCAGGAGGCAGAGCGGGTTGACCGCCTGCGTCAGCTTTTTTCGCATCATATGCCCTGCATGGTGGTCACCCGCCGGCACCGGGTTCTGCCCGAGTTATTGAAACTCGCGGAAGAGTTTAGGATTTGTGTGCTCCGGACTCCCCTGATCACCAAGCATTTTATCAACGGGGCCACGCTGATCATGGAAAACCTGACCGCGCCCCGCGTGGTCATGCAGGGAACCATGGT
Source organism: uncultured Verrucomicrobiota bacterium (assembly GCA_964355415.1). Taxonomy (GTDB): domain Bacteria; phylum Verrucomicrobiota; class Kiritimatiellia; order CAIKKV01; family CAITUY01; genus JAABPW01. Next base: position 2,542 of record CAYHEL010000088.1, read on the forward strand.
GGAGATCCTGGGCGTGGGCGTTTTGCTGGTGGGCAAGGCCGGCGTCGGGAAGAGTGAAACCGCTCTGGCCCTTATCAAAAAGGGACATTGCCTGGTTTCCGATGACGTGACGGCGTTGCGCGTTGACAGTTCGGGCAAAGTGATTGCCTCTCCCGTCGGGGTGATTCGCTATCATATGGAAATCCGGGGACTGGGGATCATACATGTCCCGAGTTTGTTCGGCGTCGCATCGGTGCGGAATGAGAAAAAGCTCGATCTGGTGATTAATCTCTGCAGTCCCGACATGATTGACTCGGAGGATCGGAGCGGGCAGGACGTGGTGAGAAGGACGATTCTCGGGGTGGAGATTCCCAGTCTTGAACTTCCCGTGGCGCCTGGAAGGGATGTGGCCAATATCGTTGAGGTTGCGGCCCTTGACCACATGCTGAAGTTGCTGGGACATGACGCCGCAAAGGAATTGGACGCCAAATTGATATCTGTCCTGTCTGAAAACGGTAAGACCGATGATTAGCCATGGCAAGAAAAATGGAGCCTCCGGAGGAGTTCTTGTCCGTGAGCTCAAAATACTTAACAAGCTCGGGTTGCATGCCCGGCCGGCCGCCCTCTTGGTCAAGGCGGCCGGCCGCTTTGTCTGCGATATTACGATAGTGAAGAGCGGAACCGAGGTGTCCGGAAAAAGCATCATGGGTTTGATGACGCTCGAGGCCGCGATGGGCTGCACGTTGAAACTCAAGGCCGAGGGGCAGGATGCCGGGGCCGCCATTGAGGAACTCCAGAAACTCGTTGAGAACAAGTTTTACGAGGACTGATGCCGGTCAACAAGTAGAAAGGTCCCGTAGCCTTCCGGAGACCCTTTTTCGGGGGGTGGGCGGCTCTCCCGGTGGCGCCCGAAAGACTTGAATTAGTCAATGAATTCAGGTAGCGTCCGAGGTTTGTGCGAGAAGTTGAAGGATCACAATAAAAGGGGAAACTATGTCTGATCGATATTTATTCACGTCCGAGTCGGTTTCCGAGGGGCATCCCGACAAGGTTGCCGACGGAATTTCAGATGCCATTCTGGACGCCAATTTGGCGCAGGATCCCAAGGCGCGTGTGGCGTGCGAAACCCTTGTAACAACTGGGTTGGTGGTCGTCGCCGGCGAAATTACGACCAAGGCGATTGTCAACTTTGCCGATGTCGCCCGGGCCAAAATCCGCGCCATCGGGTACACCGATCCCGATCTTGGCTTCTCGGCAGACAGTTGCGCGGTGATGGTGACCCTTGACCGCCAGTCGCCGGATATTTCCCAGGGAGTCACCGCCGGACAGGGATTGTTCAAGGAGCAGGGCGCCGGCGACCAGGGGATGATGTTCGGGTATGCCTGCGATGAGACCCGCGAGTTGATGCCGATGCCGATCATGTTCTCTCACCGGCTTACCCGGGCCCTGGCGAAGGTTCGTAAGAGCGGGGAACTTCCGTTCCTTCGTCCGGACAGCAAGTCCCAGGTGACGATTGCCTACGAGGACGGCAAACCCGTCCGAATTGACACCGTGGTGGTGTCGTCCCAGCACAGTCCGGATGTTCCCTACAAGAAATTGAAAGACGCGATCATCGAGGCGGTCGTCAAGAAGGAACTGCCGGCCAAGTTGCTGAAGCATACACGTTATCTGATTAATCCCACCGGTCGTTTCGTCATCGGGGGTCCCCATGGGGACAGCGGTCTGACCGGACGCAAGATCATTGTGGATACCTACGGCGGCATGGGCCGTCATGGCGGCGGCGCATTTTCGGGGAAGGATCCGTCCAAGGTTGACCGTAGCGCGGCCTACATGGCCCGCTATGTGGCGAAGAACATCGTTGCGGCCGGGTTGGCCCGTCGATGCGAAATTCAACTGGCCTATGCCATCGGGTTCGCGGATCCCGTGTCTGTTCATGTCGATACCTTTGGGACGGGAACCGTGTCCGATGCGAAGATCGTCAAGGCCGTGAAGGCCGTCTTCGGTCTGAAGCCGGCGGAAATCATCAGGCAGTTGGATTTGCTTCGCCCGATATATGAAGCCACGTCCTCCTACGGGCATTTCGGGCGCACCACGGATCTGAAATCATTTACCTGGGAGCGGATTGACAAGGTCAAGGCGCTGCAGGATGCGATCTGAATACAATCAAGGATACGACCATGGCCACATTTGATATTCAGGAAATCTTAAAACTTCTTCCCCATCGATACCCGTTTTTGCTGGTGGATCGGGTGATCGAATGCGATGAGCAGAAGCGCATCGTGGCAATCAAAAACGTCACCATCAATGAACCCTTTTTTCAGGGACATTTCCCCGGCGTGCCCGTCATGCCGGGAGTGCTTCAGATCGAGGCGATGGCTCAGGTCGGTGGTATTCTGATCAACCGGATTGCCAAGGCCGGGGAACGGGTTCCCTTTTTCATGTCGATCGACAAGGCCAAATTCCGCCGGGTGGTGAAGCCGGGTGACCAGTTGCGCATCGAGATCGACATCACGACCCTCAAGCCGCGGGTCGCCAAATTTTCAGGCAAATGCCTGGTGGAGGGCGAGGTGGCCTCCGAGGCCGACCTGATGTGTATGCTGACCGACCAGAAGGTATCGGCATGACGAGTATTCATCCCTCAGCCATTGTTCATGAAGGCGCCCAACTGGGGGCGGATGTTGAGATTGGCCCGTACAGTATTGTCGGCCCAAACGTCAAACTCGGGGATCGCGCCAAGGTCATGGCGCAGGTGTTTCTGGACGGGTTTCTCTCGATTGGCGCGGAGTGCGCCATCTTCCCGTTCGCCAGCCTGGGCAGCAAGACTCAGGATCTGAAGTACAAGGGTGGAAAAACCTACGTCGAGATTGGATCCAAGACAACCATCCGGGAGTACGTGACCATCAATTCCGGAACGGTGGACGGCGAAGTGACCCGTGTGGGATCCGGTTCCCTGATTATGGCGTACTGTCATGTCGCCCACGGGTGTAGTGTCGGGGATCGGGTCATCATGGCCAATCAGGCCTCCCTGGCCGGTGATGTTCTGGTGGAGGATGATGTTGTGATCGGGGGTATGACCGGGATCCATCAATTTACGCGGATTGGCGGTTTTGCCATGGTTGGCGGTATGGTCAAGGTGACTCAGGACGTGCCGCCGTTCATGCTCGTGGACGGTTCGCCCGCCGCCGTGTTCGGGATCAATTCCGTCAAATTGCAGCGGTTGAACGTGCCGGAAGAAACCCAGTCGCTCCTCAAGAAGGCGTATCGCATGCTGTATCGGGATGGCTTGTCGACGCGACAGGCGCTGGACAAGATGAAGGCCGAACTGACGATGTCGCCCGAACTGGAGCGCCTGATTCATTTCATTGAAACATCCAAGCGGGGCATCATCAAGTAACAATCGCCACCGGGCGTGGAGCAACATGCATAAACCACTTCCTCACTGGGGCGCCGGACGCAGGGCGGCGGGTATCGGATGTCAGGTTGTGGCCATGATGGTGCTCGCGGTTTCAGGACTGGCGGGGGAGGAACGTCCGCCTGCCCTCGCCGCTCCCCAGGCGACGGTCAACTTGACCTTCAATCAGGTCGATGTTCGTGTCTTCGTTAAAGTGATCGGCGAATTGACCGGTCGCCGTTTCATTGTGGACGAGGGCGTCAAGGGCCAGATTACGGTCATGGCTCCCCGTGTGCCCGTGGCCGAAGCCTATCCGCTGTTCATCAGGATACTGGAGTCGGTGGGGTGCGCCGTGGTCGAGGATGGCGGCCTGAACCGGATTGTGATCTTGCCCGCCCGTTCCACGGTCTCAGCCCCGGTCGTGGGCGAAAACGACAAGATATTCGGGAGTGGACTCATCACCCGCGTCATCCGCCTGAAAAACACGAACGTCGCCGATCTGCGCAAGGTCATCGACCTGCTCGCCGGGCGCGAAAAAAGCGGCTCGGTCGCGGTTCTGGAATCCTCCAATCATATCATCCTGACGGATACGGCGGATAATGTGCGACGGTTTGAGCAGTTGATCGCCGAGATCGACAAGGCGGGGGCGGGGACAACCAGTGAGGTGGTGTTCCTGAAGTTTGCCGATGCGCGCGAGTTCGTTCAGCAGTACACCCAGGCGGCCAGCGGCCAGCGCGTGATGGTGCGGGAAGGGGTTGCCACCCGGAGCGGGAGCGATCTCGTCATGCTGGCCTCGCCGAATTCAAACAGCATTATCCTGATCGGCCCTGCGGCGGCGATCTCCGAGGTGCGGAAAATCCTGCAGATGGTGGATGTTGAGACAACCGCCGGACAGGGCAGTCTTCACGCCATTTTTCTCAAATACCTCTCCGCCGAGGAGGCGGCGAAGAGCGTGAACGCATTGCTCGAGCGGTCGCTGGGCAAGGATCCGCCGAAGGCGGGTGAGCGGCGCCGGCTTTCCGTGGAAGCCAGTGTGGCCAACAATGCCCTCCTCGTGGACGCCTCGCCCATGGATTTTCAACTGATTAAGACGCTCGTCGAGGAACTTGACCGGATTCAGAACCAGGTGTTGATCGAGGTGGTCATTGCCGAGGTCAGCGCGGATGATTCACTGGATTTGGGGGTCGAGTTTACGGCGTTGAATGCGCCCGCCAAGGTGGGCGATTCCGTTGTGCAGGGCAGTACGCGTCTGAGCGCCAATTCCAGTTCGATCAATGATGTGATCCAGAACGGTATATTCCCGCAGGGGATCATGGTGGGCGTGGCACACGGAAACCGGCTGGACAGCAGTGGCAATGTGGTGGCGAGTTATCCCGGCCTGCTCAACCTGACGGCGCTCCAGAAAAAAGGCAAGGTCAAGATCCTCTCCAGCGTGCCGCTCGTCTCCCAGAACAACAAGGAGGCCACCGTCAGCGTGGTGGACAATATCCCGATGCTGAAATCAACGATTCAGGGCGGGTCGGGGACGGCGCGCGATGTGATCCAGAACATCGAGCGGGTCGATGTCGGCATCAAACTCAAATTAACGCCGAGGGTCAATCCCTCCAATGAGGTGTGCATGGTATTGAACCCGAGCATCGAGGCGATCATTGATGCCGGGGTGGCGGGGCAGTACACGCCGACCATTGCCAAACGGGAGGTCTCCACAACGGTCACCGTGCCGGATGGCCGGACCATCGTGATCAGCGGACTGATTCGTGAGGATCACTCGAATGTGGTTCGTAAGATTCCGGTGCTGGGATCGATACCCCTGATTGGATTTTTATTCCGGCACACGACGGAAAGCAAACAGCGGACAAACCTGATCATATTTGTAACCCCGCGTGTGATGTCGAACACCGCCTCCGCTTCGGCGGTCACGGAGATGTGGAGCCGGAAGACGGGCCTGAACGCGACCAACACGGAGGCGTCGGCGGTGTCGCCGGTTCCTCCCCATAAACCCTGAGCCCCGATGGACATTCCCAAGGATAGTTTGGAGGCGGCAAAAGGCCGTGCCCTGGAGTACGGATTGGCCTTCCTTGAGGATCTCCCGGCGGAGGCGCTTGACCCGGTTCTGGTTCAGGGAATCCCCGTGGAGTGGGCTCGAACCCAGGGTGTGCTTCCGGTTCGTTTGGACGGGGAGCTTTGCCTCCTGACGGCGGATCCTGCCAATGTCGGCACTCAGCAGGATGTTGGACTGCTGGTCGGGAGTGAGTTGCGCCTCGTGGTGGCCCCGCGTGAAGTTATTCTCACATGCATTGAGCGTTGTTATTTCAGCCGGCGTGAATCGACCGAGGATTTTCTCCGTGATCTGGATCAGAAGCCCGGGGCAGCCGGCAAGTCGGGTGAACCCCGTTCCGATGACCTGTTGAAGACGGCGGACGAGGCGCCGGTGACCCAGTTGGTGAACCTGATTCTGCTCGAAGCCGTGAAGTCACGGGCCTCGGATATCCACTTTGAGCCTTTTCTGTCCCGTTTTCGGGTGCGGTATCGGGTGGATGGGATCCTGTACGAACAGGCGAGCCCGCCGAAACGCCTGGAACGGGCGCTGGTGTCGCGAATCAAGGTGATGTCAAAGCTGGATATTGCCGAAAAACGCTCACCTCAGGATGGCCGGTTTTCGCATCAGTTT
>CAYHEL010000089.1:0-8576 GCA_964355415.1 uncultured Verrucomicrobiota bacterium
ACCGCAAATTTCCCGGGATTTCTCGCATGCGCCTTGGCCACTTCAAAATCGACCACTCCCGACGTCACCAATTTGAGCAGGGAACTATCCAGAATATGCATTCCCGACTTGGAGCCAGACTGGATACAGTTTGGGATTTGTTCGGTTTGTCCCTGTCGGATCAAGTTCCGGATGGCCGGAGTGCCAATCAGCACTTCTGTCGCAACGGCCATTCCGGCCCCATCCTTGCGCGGCAGAAGAACCTGGCCGATCACGGCCTGAAGGCACTCCGCCAATTGGTTCCGAACCTGGTGCTGTTGGCTGGACGGGTAGACATCGATAATGCGATTGATGCATTCCGTCGCACTGGGCGTATGCAATGAGGTCAGAACCAGGTGTCCTGTCTCCGCCGCCGTGATCGACATCGAGATGGAGTCCAGATCGCGCATTTCGCCGATCAGGATCACATTCGGATCCTGCCTGAGCACATGCTTGAGGGCATTTGTAAAAGAGTGCGTATCGAGGCCCACTTCGCGCTGCTTGACGATGCTACGGTGTGTGGAGTGGACATACTCGATGGGATCCTCCACGCTGATGATCATACAACTGCGCTGCCTGTTGATCAGATCCACCATGGCTGCCAGCGTGGTGCTTTTTCCGGTTCCCGCGGATCCGGTCACGATGATCATGCCTTTTTGAAGGGTCGCCAGTTGCTCGATCACCGGAGGCAATCCCAGTTCCTTGAGGCTTCTAATCGTGGTCGAAATCACGCGCAATGCGGCGGCAATATTCCCCATTTCCATGTGAACATTGACACGGAAGCGCACCCCTTCGGGTAACACGTAGGCGAAATCCAGTTCCAACTCCCGGTCGAACTGATCCCTCTGCATGTCCGTCATCATGGTCAAAATCATGCGTTCAAGTCCGGCGGGGTGCAGTATCGGCATATCCAAAGGCAACAGGTTTCCCGATATTCTGCACATGGGAGGGCGATTCGCCACCAGATGGACATCCGAGGCACTGAGTTCCACGGCCTTTCGCAGGATACGATTCGCATCTCCACTTTGAACGTAGTTTTCAAGGGTTCGCTCATTCGACTTGGAGATTGACTCAAAGACAACGCCGACCAGATAACACTTGCCTTCCTCAATTTCCTGCAAACGGGTAACCCGTGCGTCCGCCTTGATGCTCTGCTCCACCGCAGGAACGTCGAGCAAAATTTCGAGTCGGGCCCCGATGGGCAACCAGGCGGGCGCCATGAACGCAAGACCGTTTGAACTGATGTCGGTGGTTTCCACAGTCTGTGCAGCAAAGTCAGCCTCGTCACGCAACCGGTAACGCACCGAAAACCGCGAGCGGATTCGTTTGCGCGCACGACATTCCTTGATCGGTTCGAAATCCGTGTTCATTGTGCAGACTCCCTTGCCAATACGCGTTCCCATTCGATTCCAGCGCCGTAGTGCCACGCCTTCAATTTTCTGATGAGCGACAGTAACGATAGAGACACGCCCGGTCAAACTAATAACAAATAGGGAGACGCGGAGTAAAACTCTGAATATCCTTGATTATTGCGCACTTTCCCCTAGTGTGAACCTTTTACAGAAAGAGTCGATCAAGAGAACTGAAAGCATGAAGACGAAAACATTGAAACCTGTCAGAAACGCCATCAAGGGCGTCGTGAAGACGAAACTCGTCAAACGGACATCCAAAACCGCACGGAAAACGGTCGTCCAATCCACCGCAACCAAAACAGGCAAGCCCGTGCTTAAGCCCAAGGTTGCTCCGGCTACCCCGGAGACGGCCACCGTTGCGTCCGTCGAGTCACTACGCCAGGAAATCTCCGCTTTGCGCACCCATCTGGCGAAGGTCTTGTCCCCTGTTGCCTCGGGAACCATCGAGGAAGTCGATGCCCTGCGACGCGTCCTTGGCGACCTGATGGAAACCCGCATGAATGATGTCATCCGGGAACTGGTGGTCATCCGGAACACGGCCGCGGCATCTGGTCCGGAGGCCCGGCGCGTCTCCGAACAGATGGATGCCCTGCTGACGGATCTCGGGGCCATGAAGTTTGAAGCGGATCGCCTGGAATATGTGGATCCCCTGATCCACGCCGTGACCCGCGAGGTCTCCGACGCATCGCTTCCCGACGGAGTGATTGTCGAAACCATTCGCCCCGGCTTTCACACCGGCCGCGGCCTCGTGGTGGCCAAGGCCCTCGTGGCCATGAACCGGAGGACCTGACGATGGCCCGCCTCGGGATTGACTACGGCACCACCAATACCGTCGTGGTTTGCGCGGATCGGGGTCGTTACCCGTTGGTTCCCCATGTGACGGATACCTCGATCGGCCGGGTGGCGCGCGAGGTATTCCCCTCCTTTTTTGTCTACGACACCGCAACGGCGGGTCTGCGTTTTGGAGCGGAGGCGGAACGGTCGCTGGCTGAACCCGGCGCCGCCCAGCGCTATATCCCCATCCGTTCCATCAAGCGGCGCTTTCGCGATTATGGGGATGGCCTGCGTTTTGCCTGCGACGCCGTTCCCGGCGGATTGGATCTTCGCGACACGTTCCGGCAGTTCGCCAAAGCCGTGTACTCCTCTGTACGGGCCTCCGGCATTGTTGGCGTTGACGAACCTCTCGAGGCCATTCTTACCTGGCCGGCCAATGCCAATGGCGCCCAACGCTATTTCACCCGGAATGCCTTCAAAGAGGCCGGGTTCATCGTCATGGGAACGCTTAACGAGCCTTCCTCTGCGGCCATTGAACTGGCCGACAGGATCGTGCATGGAAATCGCATCAAAGCACGGCAACTCAAAATGACGCTCGCCGTTTTTGACCTGGGCGGCGGAACCTTCGATGCCTCCGTCGTCCGAATCAACAATACCGACTATACCGTGCTCAGTTCGTCCGGAATTGAAAACCTGGGCGGGGATGACTTTGATGAGGCGCTCGCCCGTCTTTTCTGCGAGAAATTGAAGCTCGATTACGACTCACTCTCCCCTTTCCATCGCACCCTCCTGCTACTCCAGTCATGCCGGGAAAAAGAGCGGTTGAGCGTGGGTCAGTCGAAAAACCTGTCCTTGGATCCCGAGGAGATCGGTTTGCCGGGAACACCCGTAAAAGTCACGGCGGCGGCTTTCGAAAAACGCCTGACTGAACTGATTGATCCCGCCATTGATAAACTCGCAGAGGTGGTGAAAACCGCCGGCGCCGATGACCTGGAAACCATCTATCTGGTGGGGGGATCGTCTCGTCTCCCTGTGGTCAGTAAACTGATTGCCCGCCGTTTTTCAAAGATCAGACTGTTCACAACGGACAAACCTTTTAGTGCGACGGCAATGGGCGCCGCCATTCACAGTTCCGAAACCGTCCGCGTCCACGAGGTGTTTGCCCGGCATTTCGGCGTCATCCGATTGGCCGATTACGGAACGCGCGAAATTTTTGCCCCCGTTTTTCAGGCCGGCATGCGGCTTCCGGCGCGCGGGGACACCCCCGTTACAAACTCCGTCCAGTACCAACCCAAGCACAATATCGGACGGTTGCGCTATCTGGAATGTACCTGCGTGGATACCTGGGGAAAACCGTCCGATGGTTTGCGCGCGTGGTCTGAAATCCTTTTTCCCTATGATCCGGCCCTCGCCGTGAATGGTGATCTCGGCGCGCATCAGGTCATTCCCCGTGACGACCTTGCTACGGATGCCGTGGAGACCTATACGTGCGACAGTGACGGGATTATCAGCGTGCAAATCCGCCGTGGTGACGGGGCATCGCGTACGTTTGAAGTGTTTCGGACATAGCGCTGAAGGGCTCTGGTGAGAAAGCGCCGAGCCCTTTCTGTTTAGAAAGGGAACGTCACATGGTCGAACAACAACAAGCCAATGTTGCGGGAGCGAACCTGCCTCTCGTGGGCGGCGACCCCTTTCTCAAACCTTATGCGACTGTTATCCAGCGCCGGCTTGATCATATCCGTCACACGGAACATCGTCTGACCCAGGGCGCCATGCCGTTACAGGATTTCGCCGCCGGGCATGAATATTTCGGACTTCATCGGGACCAGGACGGAACCTGGGTGTTGCGGGAATGGGCGCCCAATGCCTGCGCCATCGCCCTCATTGGCGATTTCAACCAGTGGAAACCCGGCCCGGACTGTTATTTTCTCAGGCTCGGCGACTCCGGAGTATGGGAATTGCGTCTCCCTTCAGACAGGTTGAAACACCAGGATCTCTTCAAACTTCTGGTCTCGTGGCCGGGCGGCAGCGGGGAACGACTTCCCGCCTATGTCCGTCGCGCCGTTCAGGATGAGAACACCAAAATCTTCAGCGCCCAGGTCTGGTGGCCCGCAGAACCGTTTGCCTGGAAACATGACCGGGTGCGGGGAAGCGAGGCTCCCCGCATTTACGAAGCCCATGTCGGGATGGCGCAGAATGAGCCCCGGCTCGGATCCTACCGGGAATTTCAGGACACCATTCTCCCCCGCGTTGTGGAGGCCGGTTACAACACCCTCCAACTGATGGCGATTCAGGAGCACCCTTACTACGGATCCTTCGGTTATCACGTCAGCAACTTCTTCGCCGCCTCGTCGCGCTTTGGCACCCCGGAGGAATTAAAGGCCTTGGTGGATGCCGCACATGGAGTCGGCCTCACCGTGATCATGGATCTGGTACACTCCCATTCCGTCAGGAATGAACTCGAGGGCTTGAGTCGGCTGGACGGAACACTTTACCAGTACTTCCATGGCGGTTCGCGGGGAGATCATGTCGCCTGGGATTCCCGCTGTTTCGATTACGGCAAGACGGAGGTCCTCCACTTCCTGCTCTCCAACTGCCGGTTCTGGCTTGATGAATATCGCTTCGACGGGTACCGGTTTGACGGTATCACCAGCATGCTTTATCACGACCATGGCCTGGGCAAGGCGTTCACGAATTACGATGAGTACTTCGGCCCGAACGTCGATGACGATGCTTTCGCCTATCTGGCCCTGGCTAACCAGGTCATCCACGCCGTCCGACCGGATGCCATCACCGTGGCGGAGGACATGAGCGGCATGCCCGGACTGGGCTCCCAGGTCAAAGCGGGCGGGCTTGGCTTTGATTACCGGCTCGCCATGGGAACTCCGGATTATTGGATCAAATTGATCAAGGAGATTCCCGATGAGAACTGGAATGTGGGCACCCTCTACTATGAACTCACCAACCGCCGTCAGGATGAGAAAACCATCTCCTACTCGGAGTCCCATGACCAGGCGCTGGTCGGCGACAAGACCATCATTTTCCGGTTGATCGACGCCGACATGTACACCGCGATGAATGTCTTTGGCAGCAATCTGCGCGTGGATCGCGGGATCGCTTTGCACAAGATGATCCGCCTGGTGACACTCGCCACAGCCGGACACGGCTATCTTAATTTCATGGGAAATGAATTCGGCCATCCCGAATGGATCGATTTCCCGCGTTCCGGCAACAACTGGAGTTATCACTATGCCCGTCGCCAGTGGAATCTGCGTGATGACCCGAATCTCCGATACCGGTTTCTTGCCGAATTTGACAAAGCCATGATGGGCCTCTGCAGGCAATTCCGACTGCTTGAAACCCCGGGTCCCCATTTCCTGCACGAACATATCAGCGACCAAACCCTGGCTTTCGAGCGGGCGGGCTTGATCTTCCTGTTCAATTTCAATCCGCAAAAATCCTTCACCGACTACTCCATCCCGGTCGGGCGTGGAAAATTCCGAAGCGTGCTTGATAGCGACGCCGCCGAGTTCGGCGGATTCGGCAGACTGACCCCGTGGCAGGAGTATGTCGGAATGAATGATCATGTCTCCGTCTACCTCCCTTCACGGACAGTCCTCGTGCTGGCGCCCGTCACCGGCGCGACCCGTCCCCGAAAAAACAAGAAGGCCTGATGAACTCTCCTCATCCACTTCCCTGCCGGGGACAACTCTTTCATAGGACCGCCATGCTGGTCGGGAAACCGGCCATGGATCGAATCACCCATGCCCGGGTGGCGGTCTTCGGAGTGGGCGGCGTCGGGAGCTGGGCCGCCGAGGGACTCATCCGGTCCGGGATCGGACACCTCACCCTTGTGGATTCTGACGACATCTGTGCAACCAACATCAACAGGCAGTTGCAGGCCACATCCCTGAACATCGGGAAGTCAAAGGTCGATGAACTCAAAAAGCGGTTGCTGGAAATCAATCCTCATGCGGCCATCGAAGCCAGGCATCTGGCCTACACGGCGAAAACCTGCGAACAGTTTGATCTGCACGCCTTCGACTTTGTCCTCGATGCCATCGACAGTCTTCAGAATAAAGTCCTGTTGATTGAGCGATGTCTGGACGCCGGGGTCACCATCTATTCCAGCATGGGGGCGGGCGCAAAATTGGATCCAACCCAAGTCAAGGCAGGCCCCTTGTCACGCACCCGCATGTGCCCTCTCGCCAAGATGGTGCGCAAACGTCTGGGCCACAAGTGTGTTTCCCGCGAGTTCCTCTGCGTCTATAGCGAGGAACCCCCTTCTGACCCGTTAATGGAAACGGTGTGTGGAACCGGAAAATGCGCCTGCAGTCATTCCTCTCAACAACCAAGTGAGGACATGAACCCCGACTGGTGCGCCCAGAAAAAACGCGTCAATGGGGCTTCTGTACACGTCACGGCCGTCTTTGGATTCACCTTGGCCGGCCTGGTAATCCAAAAACTGACGCACTTTGATGAAAAACATTAAAAGTTCGTTGACGATAGGTTCAGTAGTGTTTATGTTCCGTCTCAGAAGTAGGCGTAACCGGGCACACAAGATGTAGGGGGCAATTATCAGGACCACCCGCATCTGTAGGAAAACAAAAAAGCGGCTAAACAGTCAGCTTTGACCGCCTGGTAACACAAAATGGATGACGAACCAGACCAGCGAGGCGAAAGTAGAGCATCACGCAGGGCCACCAAGACCCGTCAGCGATTGTTGGATGCCGCGCTCTATGTCTTCAACCATAAGGGCGTCGAAGGTTGCTCCATCGAGGATATCACCGAAAGCGCCGATGTCGGTAAAGGCACATTCTACCGGCATTTTATGGATAAACTCGATATCCTCAAAACGTTGCTTGACGGCGCCACCAACGACTTGATTAAACGCATGCCCCCAGAACAATCACCGGCCGTGTCATTGGAAGACCGGACAACGCAACTCATGACCGCACATATGACTTTCTTCTCCGAGCGGGAAGATCTTTTTCTGGTCTTCCTCCAGGGGCAAACCATGGTGGCCACACGCCCCGCTGCGTTACCGGGCATTCAGCCGCCCTACGCGCGCTACATGGCGGAAATGGAAAAACGTGTTGCGCCCGCCATGCCTACCGCGTCTACCCCCGCCCAGATTCGCCGGATCGCCTACACCATCGCTGCCGCCGCTTGCGGAACGGTGACGGTCGGACTCTTTATGTTGAACAGTAAACATGATGTGATGAACAATCTTGATGTGACCCGGCAGTCGTTGCTGGTGGGCGCGCCCCAACTGTTGCGGTGTGCGGGTTGAATGGTGATGTGAGGCAGGTCTGATTTTGAATTAAGCATCAGAGTGATGCAAAGAAAGAACGGAAAAAAAGAGATGAATAACGAAAATGTGACGAACGACGTTACGATAACCACGAATGACGAACCTCCGCCTAGTAGCGAGGAACCTGCCAGTACACAGGTTTCCTCAGCCACAACCGGTGCCGCCGTCGCGGTCCAACCCCGACAAAACCCCAAATGGAACGACTGGCGCTGGCAGATACGCAACCGGATACGTACCTATAATGATCTTGTCGATTTCTTCCCCGCACTGGGCTCCAACGCCGGCATTGCGCGGGTGGCCGAAAAATATCCCATGGCCATCACGCCCTATTATGCCTCGCTGATCAAATCAACCGACCTGTCCGACCCCGTCTACCAGATGGCCGTCCCCCAGGGTCAGGAATTGTTCGCGCCGGACTTTCTTCACGCCGATCCGCTGGAGGAAGAGGATGACATGCCGGTGCCGGGCCTGATCCACAGGTATCGCGACCGCGCCCTGCTCATGGCCACGACCATGTGCTCCATGTATTGCCGCCACTGTACGCGCAAGCGGGTCGCCGGCTACCAGGAATCCTGTATTGACGTCGGCCAGTTGAACACCATCACAAACTATCTCCGCGTCCACCCTGAGGTAAAGGATGTGGTCATCTCCGGCGGAGACCCGATGACCATGTCCACGTCGCTCCTGGAACGCATTCTGGCGGCCGTCCGCTCTGTTCCCAGCGTGGACATCATCCGCATCGGCACGCGCGTCCCGGTGGTGCTCCCCCAGCGGATCACAACGGAACTCACCACGATGCTGTCGAAGTATCATCCGGTGTGGATCAACACGCACTTCAATCATCCGAACGAGATCACGCCGGAGGCCATCGCGGCCTGCGCGAAACTCGCCAATGCCGGACTTCCCATCGGGAACCAGACCGTCCTTCTGCGCGGCATCAATGATTCGCCGCAGGTGATGGAGGAACTGTGCCGAAGCCTCGTTAAACTGCGCGTCCGGCCCTCTTACCTCTTCCAGTGCGACCTGGTGCGGGGGGTGGAACATTTCCGGACCCCCAT
>CAYHEL010000090.1:0-8469 GCA_964355415.1 uncultured Verrucomicrobiota bacterium
CGACATGCTCACGTCGGAACTGGACCTGCGACTCAAGTCGGTGCGTGAGGACTACGAGGGTCGGATATCAGGTTTATCGGCCGAGATTGACCAGGCGTTCGATGCGCTCAACATCTGGGCGGACGGGCATCCGGGCGAGTTTGCCGATCGTAAGAGCATCGAGATGGTCCACGGCACTCTCGGATATCGGACAGGGCAACCGCGATTGAAGACGTTGCGCGGCTGGACGTGGGAGCGGGTGGCGGCGGCCGTGCAGACGGCATTGCCGAAGTATTTGCGGATCCGGATCGAGGCGAACAAGGATGGGTTGCTGGATGACCGCGACAGCCTCGGTAAGGACAAGTTGGCGGATGTGGGTGTTCAGGTGGTGCAGGATGAGACGTTCTTTGTGACGCCAAAACAGGAGGGCGTTCAATGACATCAGGCAAGACAACCCTCGAACCAGAAGTCCTACCAGCCGAAAAGCGGCCGGTGGGACGGCCCGCCAAGGTCACCACGTTGGTCCCGGACCGGTCGAACGGTGATCGGGCGAAGACGGCCAACAGTTATCACAACCTCAGTCGGGCGGCGGCGCAGGATGCGGTGGCCTATGCGGTGATGGCGGGTATGGAACTGGCGGCGGCCAAGGCGCAGATCCCGCACGGATCATTTCTACCTTGGATCGAAAAACACTGCGAGTTCAGTCAGCAAACGGCGAACAACTATATGCGACTTGCGGAGAAGATGGTGGCGTGTGGGGCGTTTCGGGCGGTGGTGCCGCACCTGACGGATGGGCAGGTGCAGTCGGCGGGGGATCGGAAGGCGTTGTTGGCGGCGATCCGGGAGACGGCGGATGGGGCGACGTTGCAGCAACTGTATTTCGATTTCGGGATTTTGAAACCGCGGGGCGATGTTTTGCTTGGCGGGGCGCGGGAGGGTGCTGGGCGGCCGACGAAGGCGGAACAGACGGAACGTGAGGCGCGGATGGCATATGAGGACTGGAAGGCGATTAGCGGGCCTCTGGGCCGGTATGTGAGCGGGCGGCGGTACCTCTATCTCAAGGAGGCGGAACTGGAGGAGATGATGGCGGTGTTGCGTGGGGCGATTGGGTTGATCGAGGATACACTGGGCAAGAAGTGAGAGGCGGGATTGCGCCATGAAGATTGCCAAGGCCATAGCGAGATTTCCGGGGGACTGGGTGCAGTCGCCCGAGTTTGCGGTGCAACCGATTGATGTGCGGACCCGCGTGAATGCGGTCCTGCTGGCGATGCAGGATGCGTTGGCGGAGAGTCAGTCGGTGGGTCAGGTGATCGAGCGGGTGGCGGCGCGGATGGGGTGTTCGAGGAAGACGGCGCAACGGTGGTGGACCCGTGTGATCCGGCAGGGGTGGCGCGGGGCGATTGATACGCGGAAGGTGCGGAAGGATGACCTCGATATCCAGGGGCGGTTGGCGTTCATCGCGTTCTGGAAGACACTGTGCGAGAAACACAATCGCTCGTGCAAGGCGGCATGGAGCGATCTCTGCCTGTTGTGGCGGACGGGACATGTGATTCAGGGGTATGACGAGTGTGGCGGGCGGCCGCCAGCGCATGGGAAGACTGGATTGCCAAAGGGATGGACGTACAGTCACCTGATCCGGTTTGCGCCCGAGGACACTGAATTGACACTGGCGCGGCGGGGGAGAAAGCAGTTTGAGGCGAGGACAACCTCGTTCTGGACCACGCGGGTGGGGTTGCGGTGCGGGGCGGTGTATCAGTTTGACGACGTGTGGCATGACCTTTTGACGTTCCACGGCAAGGCCATGGTGCGGCCGCTGGAATTGGGATGCATAGACCTGTTCTCGACGCGGCGGGTGATGTTTGGGTTGGCGCCGAGGATCAAGAATGGGCACGACGCATCGGAGAATCTGAAAGAGCGGCACATGTTGTGGTTGGTTTTGGCGTTGTTGACGGAGACGGGTTACGCGCCGGATGCGTGTTCGTTGATCGTGGAACACCGGACAGCGGCGTTGCCGGGGTGGTTCGAACAGCGCCTGGCTGATCACAGCAAGGGGATCATCAGGGTTGATCGTTCGGGCATCCAGGACAAACCGGCATTGCTCGGGTGGTGGAGTGGAGAGGGTGGCGGTAATCCCAGGATGAAGGCGGCGCTGGAAAGCCTGCACGGGTTTTACCATAACCGGCTTGGACTCCTGCCAGCGCAGACGGGATCCAACAGTCGGTTGGATCAGCCGGAGGAGTCGGTGGCGATCTCCAAGTACGGAGAGCAACTGGCGCGGCAATTGGCGCACTTGCCGCCCGACCGGTGCGAGGCGATGCTGGCGCAGTTGAAACTGCCTGCCTTGACGTTCCACCAGTTCCACAAGTTGCTGGCGGACTTTTATACGGTGATTGATGCACGGCATGAACACAACCTTGAGGGATGGGAACGGGCCGGGTTGGTACGGGCGCAGTTCCGGTTGAGTGATGCGACACAGGAGTGGCAGGACGCGGAGGCGATTCTGCGGATGCCGGAGGCGCAACAGGGGGCGATTCGGGCGTGGTTGGATTCGAACGCGGCGTTGGTGCGCACCAATAAGATGTCTCCGCTCGAAGTGTGGGCGGATGGGGTACATGGACTGAAGAGACTGCCAAGGTACTCGATCCACCAGATCCTCGGTGATGACTTTGCCAGGGAAGTTAAGTGCCGGAACCACCGGATCGAATTTCAGGATGCGGAGATTGATCCGGACCCTGTCAGGTTCGAGGGGGCGGTGATGGATGTTACAGGACACCGGACACTTCTGAACGAGGGAGAAACCTACAAGGCGTTCGTGAATCCACTGGCCCCGGACTATCTCTATGTGGTGGATGCGCGGGGCCGGTACCTGGGGTGTGCGCTCAGGATCATGCGGACGCCGCGGGTGGATCGTGAAGCGGTGATGCAGGCCATTGGCAAGGATGCTGCACGGAAGAATGAAATGATGATCGGGTACCGGGCCAGGCACGCCGGGGAGGCGGATGAACACGCCGGTGTCCTGGAACACAACCGGCGCGTGTTGGCTGGGGAGCGGAGCGTAGAGGCCGAAGCGGATATTGATCGGCGGATTGGTGGGACTGGCGGGACAATTGATGACATGGTTCCGGCCGCCATCGTCCACGAGAACGATCCGGACGCGGACAGTGCCGGATTGGAACAACTGTTTTGACGTGCCGCGATGGTCGCGGCGCGGAGTGAGAACGGAACGGAAAGGAACAAGGAATGAGCGAGGAAAGTAAAGAGGCGGCACAGAAGGATCCCCACAGCAACCTGAATATCAGTGCGGACACAGTGAAGCAGGCGCTGGTTGACCTGGTGCGCAAGGGAGAGTGCACCCCGGAGAGCGAGACAACCATCTGGTGGTTCTATTGTCACTGCAAGGAACAGGGGTTCGATCTTAAGGAAAGCGCCAGTCAGATCGGAAAGGACAGCACGACACTTTACCGGGTCTGGACAGGCAAATACGGGGCCAGTCTTGACAACATCTGCCAGGAGATCGTTCGGTATCGTAAGATCGCCGAGGAAAGGGCGTTGATTCCCAAGTTGGATTTCGTCGAGACGAGTGTGTGGCGGACCTGCAACCGCGTCTGCAATGCTGCGCTCACCAGCAAGACGGTCGCCCGGATCTACGGCGACAGTCAGATTGGGAAGACCAGGGCGTTGGAGGAATACGCCAGGAGGAACAACCACGGTCAGACCAAGTATATCCGGATGCCTGCCAGTGCGGGGGTTCAGTTGTTCATGAAGGAGGTGGCAAAGGCGTGTTATGTCAGTCACTATGCGACGTTCGAAGGAATGAGGGAACGGGTGTTCAACGCCATTGACGACAAGACCCTGATCATCTTCGATGAGTTGCACCAGGCATTCCTGAGTTACCAGCAGGGTAGCACGATCAAGGTGTTCGAGGTAATCCGTGAGATTTACGACCGGACGCAATGTGGAATGGTCCTGTGCGGAACGCACACACTCAAACGGGAATTCAATGAGGGGAAACTCGCCCCTGTCCTCGAGCAACTCCGCCGGCGCGGGACGATCGAGGTAGACCTCAAGAGCCGGATCCCCAAGGAGGACCTGGACAAGATCGCCCGGAAGTTCGGCCTGCCGCCGGCCGAAGGGGTGGCCATGGAGATTATCAAGGATATGATCCACCGATCTGGGCTCGGGATGTACATCAAGTTCATCCAGTCGGCCGCCGTATTTGCCGGCCGCCAGGGCAAGAAACTGTCCTGGGATCACTTCTGCCAGGCGCACGACATGATGGCGAGACTCAGCAACGGAGGTTGAATGATGAGTATGACACTTCTAAAGGCGGATTTGCTCGCGAAACAGGTGGTCGAGGCATTGGAGCCGTTGAGTGATCGGATTGAGATCGTTGGAAGCATCCGCCGGCGCCGGCCGGTTGTGGGCGACATAGACCTCGTGATTCTACCGAAACCGGGCCAACTACAGGCAATCAAAGACCGGTGCGTTAAATCTGGTGTCAGGGTGATGATGAATGGCGACATGAATTTCATCTTCATTTGGAAGAATGTGCAGGTTGACATCTTCTTTGCCAGGCATGAACAACGGGATCTATTGGAGACGATCCCGGGTAATTTCGCCTCACTCATGTTGTGCCGGACTGGGTCACGGGAGCACAACATTTGGTTCTGTCAGAAAGCCATGCAGGCCGGATGCGCATGGAACCCCTACAAAGGGATATACAAAGGTTCCATACTGCAACCGGCCGAGAACGAGGAAGACCTGTTCAGGCAGATCGGAATTGATTTTGTGCGCCCGGAAGCGAGGGAGCGATGAAAGAGTTGTCGGACCTCGTCCAAGCCTTGAATGAAACGTACCGCCACATCGAGGCCATGTACCAATATCAAAAATGTGACTCCTCGGAGATCCAGCGGGCATCGAAACTGGCGGAAACCCTGACGGAAGGAATTACCCGCAGGGCCAATGTTCCGAGTGAGGGTTCGATGCGGATTGACATATACCAGCAGGACTGGATTCCTGGGTTTGCAGCCTTTCTTGATGATGGATCGGTGCAGGTTGGCGCAACGGCGAAGGTTGGCCTTAACGTGGGCGCACTGATGGCGGCAGTTGAGACCAAGGACCTTCAGTCTTGCGACGTGCCATATGTGGTTGCTGAGACCATCATGCACGAGGTCATGCATGCGCTTGAAGCGTGGGCAGGCGTCGAGTTTAGCGAGGATAGAATCGAAGCACTGATTGCGAAGTATCGTGGGGGCGTAGCTCAATGGACAGAGCGCGGCGTTTCTAACGCCGACGATGCGGGTTCAAGTCCTGCCGCCCCCGCCAGTACATCCAACGGTAACACTGTACCGGTTTGTTTGCCGGTGGTCGTCCAATGGGACTGGCGGAAACACTGTGAATTTATCGAGCCGGTCGCATTGCTAAACCGCGCACTTGCTCCCTGGGGTGTGCGGCTAGTTTTTTTAGCAACCGTCGTCCGCGATGATGAGTATAGAGTCCGCGTGGAGGCGAACGCCCAGCATCATGCTGAGGCCGGGAGGCCGATAGCATGAATGCTGTTGTTGGCAATCTCCATCTCCCATCGCTGCCCTACAGCAAAACCGACTGCGTCGCCGATCTCGACGCGGCCCGGCCCGCGAAGAAGCCACCGAAACCAAAACCCGCTGTGCCGGCAAGCAAATGCGCGCTGAGCGAAAGCTGTGGACTGCGCAAGGCCGCGAAGTGCTCGCCGATGTACTGCTACGACGCGGCGCAATATGTTGCCAACGCCGAGGCTCATGTTCGAGCCGACAAGGGAGGCTCGTAACATGCAGCCGATTGTTCGCTGTCTTGATCTCTTCTGCGGCTCCGGTGGGGCAAGCATGGGCCTTCACCGCGCAGGCTTTGACGTGACCGGCGTTGACATCAACCCACAACCGCACTACCAGTTCAAGTTCGTCCAAGGGGATGCGCTGGCGCAAGACCTAACCGGCTATGACTTCGTGTGGGCATCGCCACCGTGCCAGGCGTTCACCGCCATGCAACGCATCAGGAAGAACGCCGACAAGCACCCTGATTTGATCGCGCCCATGCGCGACAAACTGACGGCATGGGGCGGCGCGTGGGTGATTGAAAACGTGAAGGGCGCACCGCTCCGCAATGCCGTCATGCTCTGCGGGACCATGTTCGGTCTGCGGATCATCAAGCACCGCTATTTCGAGACGAGCTTTGCCTTGCCGTGTCTGCTTCCGCTTCCGCCGTGCGACCATCGGGACGTTTACGACCCGTGGCACGGAAAGCGCGACATCCGCGAGATGAAGGCCGCGCAAGAGACGCCGTGGATTCCGGCGGGTGGAGGAAAGGGCAAGAACGGAGTCCGCGCTACGTGCATCAACAACGCCATACCGCCGGCATACAGCGAGTGGCTGGCCCGGCAGTGGTGTACAGCGAACGCCGAGGCTCACGGGCGGCGTAGCCGTACCGTGCAGCCTCTTGTTGGCAGTCTGGATGGTGACAAGTGAAGCCCTATTACCAGGACAGCGCGGTGACAATCTACCACGGCGACTGCCGGGAGATCGTGCCGGGCCTTGGCCGGTTCGAACTGCTGATGACTGACCCGCCGTATGGCATTGGATTCGGCCAGAAGCACACCAAATGGAGCGCAAACCGTGGTGTGGTTTTGGGGGAATGGGACGCAGAGACGCCCGACATCGCGTGGCTTCTGGACGTTGCGCCGCTGGCGTGCGTGTGGGGCGGCGAGCGGTTTGGTCTGCCTGTTTCGCGTGGGTGGTTGGCGTGGGTCAAGCCCGACGCACCGCCGACGTTCACCGCGGTTGAACTGGCGTGGACAAACCGCGACGTCCCGGCGAAGTGGATCAAGCACAGCATTTCCGCCACGAACCGGGAGCGCGTCGGACATCCGACACAGAAACCGCTTTGCGTGATGAGCTGGAGCATCCAACAGGTCGGGCCGGACGCGATGACGATCCTCGACCCGTTCGCCGGGAGCGGCACGACGGGCCGCGCCGCGAAGGACCTGGGGCGCAAGGCCGTGCTGATCGAACGAGAGGAACGCTACTGCGAGATTGCGGCCTCGCGGATGGCGCAAGGCGTGTTGCCGCTTTATACTGCCAACAAAGCATTGAGAGAATCTGATTCAAAACCATGAGCATCCGGTTTCCAAAATGGTGCAAGACGCCAACTCAAAAGTCGGCACACGCAAGCAAGGTTGCGTCTATCCGATGGGAGAGACTGAGAAACGCTCGAGGACCATCGGAATCTCTATTCACCTACATTGAGATCGGCGGCCCATTGACTCACGGCAACCCGATTCGCCTGGATTTGATTGCAGTGCGGGGGAAACGTAAATGGGAAGGCCGATCGGAAGGCAAACAAATCGGCGATTTCAGTATCCGAACCGTTCTCCATATGGTCAAAACTATCCTTCGAAATGCTGAGGAGGTGTGAAATGCTCACGAAGTCCCAGCAATCTGACTACCGGCCCCTCGTGGGAAAGGCGTGGATTATTCATTGCCAGTTGACTGGAGATTCCCCCAATAACAAACCGGCCCATGATGCTTGGTACCGTGATCAGGTCCATTCCTGCACGGGGAAATGGTCAACAAAAGATGTGGACCCCAACCGCGACTTCCAGACCCTTATGGACAGGTTCATGATGCTTGCTGGGGATCCGCAACCGGTTTTGGTTCATGGGTGGTCGGACTCCCAAAACGCCTGGTTTCGCCGGGCCGCCCAGGATGCCTGGAATGTGGCCATCTCGACCGGATCAATCGAGGATGGCCAAACCTTTCGGGAGTGGATTGCATGCATTCTGGAAGACCACGGGATCAAAGATCATTCCACTCATAGTCACAAGTCATCGTTCGACAACGTCATGGCGGCGCTGGGGGTTATATCTGGAGACGAACGTCTGATTGATCATTTTTGCCAAGCCGCAGAGCGCCGAATGCGGTGGCAGATCAGGCGATTCATGTCTGACTTGTCATTGTTGGAGAAGAGGCCAGTGGGGTGGGATTATGTCTCGGCGATCTGGGCGCGGGCTGAATTGTTGCCTACCCTGGATGATGCCCCTGCCGTGACGCTTCAGAAGGTCCTTCAGATGTTGGACACTCACATCCGCAGACTGTGCGTAAATGTGGGCATTCGACCCAAGGATTTACCCTCCCGGAAGTAGTCTTGCATCCCCATTGCATGACCTATTCCAACTGTCTCACAACGCAGTATCATGAGACACCCCAGACTAATAATTTCCCACTTCGTTGATAACAAGCCTCACTTCGGCTCAGTCAATACAGCAGACCCTGAGTAGCTGATCGGGTGACTCGAGTTTGGAGGTCTTATCGATGCCCTTGCCGGTTCCTTCTGCGATGGGTTTTGCGAAGAGCGGGTAGGGGAGGTTGACGTGGCGGCAATCGTCCGCTTGGCGCACCACATGGAAGCCCGGGGTGCGCAGGCCCGAGGCATGGACAATGCGTTTGGCCATGGCTTTGT
>CAYHEL010000091.1:0-8358 GCA_964355415.1 uncultured Verrucomicrobiota bacterium
AACCCTACTTTGATGACCGCCGACCGCTTCCCCCGCGCCTGGCAGAACTGAATTATGATCAGTTGAGAGACATCCGGTACAACCCCAAGGAATCCGTCTGGCGGCGCGAGAAACTCCCCTTCCAACTCCAGTTTTTTCACCCGGGCGGACTCAACCGCGATCAGATTGATTATTACTTGGTGGACGGCGATGATGTGCACATGTTCAATTACACACGGGATCTTTATGATTACGGGGCGAATAAATTTGACTGGGCCGATCTCCGGCACCTGAAATTCTCGGGACTCCGGATTCACTATCCCCTGAATCGCCCCGACTATCTCGACGAACTGGCCGTATACCTGGGCGCCACCTACTTCCGCGCCCTGCCCGCTGGATTGCTATACGGACTTTCCGCCAGGGCCATCGCCGTCAATTGCGGGGAGCCTGTTCCCGAGGAATTTCCCTCGTTCCGGGATATGTGGGTTTTTCGTCCGGGCATGGAGGGAAGTCATATTCAGGTCATCGGCCTGTTCGACAGCCCCAGTTTGTCAGGGGTCGCCTCCTTCCTGATCAAGCCGGGCCGTGAAACCGTCATGGACACCCGGGTCGCGATTGTTGCCCGCACCAACCTGATGCACTATGGAATCGCCCCCCTCACCAGCATGTTCTGGTTCGGCAAGAACGGAACCCTGCATTTTGACGACTACCGCCCTGAGGTTCATGACTCGGACGGACTTCTTGCCCAGAACGGCAAGGGCGAGTGGCTCTGGCGCCCCCTTGAAAACAACGGGCGCCTGCGGTTTAATGGATTTCAGGATCAGAGTCCCAAAGGATTCGGCCTTCTGCAGCGTGAACGCTCCTTCGCCGCGTATCAGGATACCGAGGCGAATTATCATCGCCGTCCCTCCGCCTGGGTGAGTCCCCAGGGGGATTGGGGAAAAGGCAGTCTCAAACTGCTGGAAATTCCGACGGGGTCTGAATTCCATGATAACATCGTGGTCTTCTGGGAGCCCGCGCAGGAACTCAAGCCGGGCGACATGGCTGAGTTCGCCTATCAGATCAAGTGGTTTGGTGAAAACGCATCCCTGCCGGATCTTGGACGGCTGGTCGCCATGCGAACCGGAACCCCGCTCTCACGCCAGAACCGGGCGCGCAAATTTGTTCTCGACTTCACATGGCCGGCATTGGCCCAGGATGTGGCCAATGGAGTTGTCGTCAACCCTCAGATTGATGTGGGACGCGGACGGCTGGGGCAAGGCCCGATCTCCTCGGAGTACAACCCTGAGACCCGCCTCTGGCGCGTGGCGTTTGATGTTATTGCCAACGAATCGGAATCCAGCGTGGATTTGCGGGCCTCTATCCGCAAGAACGACGTACCCTGCACGGAAACATGGACTTATCTCTGGATGCCATAACGCTCCCGGCCTGGGATCCAGTCAAGGCTGAGGAATGTGACGAGGCCTTTGAAAAGGTTGAGAACTACCTCCGCGCCTGCCGGGTGGCCAGTCGCCTTCACCGGGCGCGACTCACCGCACTGATCCTGCAGCGCACGCTTGAGAAACGAAGCGCCTTGTCCGGACAGATCTCTGAAACACATCTGGCCACGCTCGCGATCGAGGAGGCGCGCACCTTGATTTCCCAGTGGATGGCGGGGCTCCTGCCCCTTCACTCGGATGACCGGCCCTATACCCTCTCGGAAGGATTCCTCGCCCTCTACCTGTGCGATGCGCCCATGCGTTGGCCAAACGCCTTCCTCAACCCGCAACTGACACCTCCCGGCTTTGTGGAAACGCTCCATGCCCGACTGGTCAAGACGGGGCCGGAGTTGGAAGTCAGCAGCATGGTGCCCCGCCCCTTGGATCGGGGCCTGATCCCCGGCCTGGCCGATTCTGCCCGCGAAACATTTGATCGTTTTCCCATCCTGAGAGTGTTGTTCCTCTGGCTTCTCTTCAGCGCGGGACTCGTTTTTCTGTTCTGGTACACACGACGTTAGCGCCCTATGACACCTACAAAAATTGTTTCTCTCGGTTCTCTGCGTCACTCAGGTCGGCGACAGGCGCTGTTCTTCACAACCGTCGTCATGTTGACCAGTCTGGCAACCTGGGTTCTCGCCGACATTCTCTGGCGCGGCGGATTGAATGGCATCGAGATTGCGTTGCTGGTTCTCTTCGTTCCCCTCTTCGGCATGGTGACACTGGGTTTCACCCAGGCCGTTTTTGGGTTTTTCATCCTGCTGCGGAAACGGGATCCCTACAGCCTATCCCGAACCCTCTCCGACATGATGCCGGACATCACCTCCCTGCCGGCAACGGCCATCGCCATTCCGATCTACAACGAAGATGTCAGCCGCGTTTATGAGGGAATCCGCACGATCTACCTGGATCTGATTCGCACCGGATACATCGAACGTTTCGACATCTTCATTCTGAGTGATTCCAATAATCCGAACAAATGGATTGAGGAAGAGGTGGCGTGGATCGACTTGTGTAAACAGGTCAAAGGGTTCGGACGCATTTTCTATCGCAAACGCAACGTGGCCCTGAACCGTAAAAGCGGAAACATCAGCGACTTCCTGCGGCGCTGGGGTCGGAAGTACCGCTACATGGTCGTACTGGATGCCGATAGTCTTATGGAGAGCCAGACCCTGGTTCGAATGGTTCAGTTGATGGAAGCCAACCCCATGACCGGCATCATTCAAACGGTTCCGTCACCCATTCAGGGGGAGACATTCTTCGCCCGGTTAATGCAATTTTCCGGCGCCCTGTACGGTCCGGTTTTCCAGGCGGGTTTGAATTACTGGCAGGCCGGAAGCGGTAATTTCTGGGGACATAATGCCATCATCCGGGTGGCGCCCTTCATCGACCACTGCGCCCTGCCGACCATCTCCGCATCGGCGGCGGCGAGATTCATGAGCCATGATTATGTCGAGGCAGCCCTGATGAGGCGGGCCAATTACGAGGTCTGGATGGCCTATGAACTCGGGGGTAGTTATGAAAATCTGCCCCCGACCCCGGTGGATCACGCCTGCCGGGATCGTCGCTGGTGCCGGGGCAATCTCCAGCACAGTTGGTTGCTTTCCGCCAAGGGCTTTCGCCCGATCAACCGGCTTCACCTGTTCCTTGGAATCCTGTCCTATCTGGCATCGCCGCTCTGGTTCATTTATCTGATCCTCGGCACCATCCAGTGCCGCCTCTATTGGGCGGAAGGGGCGGCGCCGCGTTTCGACGACGACATCGGACTGTCTTCGTTCCTCGATATCGGCGGAGGGCGCCTGGCCCTGATCCTTTTCTTTGTGACCATCACCATGCTGACGCTACCCAAGATTCTGGCCGTGTTGTTAGCCCTGTTTAACCGGGAACGGCGTCAATCCTTCGGGGGCGCGGTACGCATGGTGCTCAGTTTCGCGCTGGAACATGTGCTCTCCGCGCTTCTCGCTCCAGTCCAAATGTGCTTCAATTCGCGCTTTGTGGCCGAAATCATGATGGGGCGGGACGTTCCGTGGAATCCCCAGTCCCGTGATGCCGGTAACAGCCTTGACTGGGGCGGCATCGTCCGGGCACACGCCGTTTTGACCATGATCGGCATCCTCTGGGCCATGGTGGCCTTGAGAATTAATCCGGTGTTCTTCTGGTGGCTGAGCCCGGTTACCTTCGGGCTGATGGGATCCATCCCCATCTCCGCCCTGTTGAGCATGACCAACCTGGGACAAAGGTTGGCGCGGATGAAGATGTTTATGATACCGGCTGAAAGCCATCCGCCCTCCGTGGTCACGCATCTGGAAAAGAATCTCGAGGCCACCCGCAAGCACCTTGAACCCCAGAAATGGATTGCCCCGCACTATGGCCTGATGCAGGTGCTTCTGGATCCCTACCTCAATGCCGCCCACGCCTCCATCCTGCGACGCCAACGTCAAACCGCTCGTCCCCTGAACCGCTACTTGAAGGAACTGGTTGACCGGTTGCTTGCCAAGGGCCCGGATGGCCTCACCCGGCGTGAACAGATGGCCCTGCTCCTCAACAGTCAGGCCGTCACCGATCTCCACGACCGGATCTGGCAGTCGCCCGAGAACCAATTGTCCCCCTGGTGGAAACTGGCCATGCGCCATTACAACACCCTCACAGACCGTCCCCAGACCGCTCTCTACAGGTAATCGAAAAAGACTATTGACGCCAGCCCTCCCGTTCTGGCAGGCTGTAACCAATGAGTACAAAGAATCCCATCGCAAATGTCCGGGGTCGCAGCGTAAGCCTGTTGCGGACAGTCGGGGTCTACCTTTTGCTGGTATTGGTAGGCATTGTGCGGTGGGAGGTTTGCGTCTGACCGGATACAAACCTGAAGCGAAGTCAAACCCACCGCAAAAATGCGGTGGGTTTTTTCGTTAGTGTAACTATAATGCGACGAGATGAAGAAGAGGAGACATCAAGATGAGAAGCGGTGCGGAATGTACAATAGACGCGCTTAAGGCAGCCGGTGTGAAAACCATTTTCGGACTTCCTGGCGGAACCGTGCTGGATCTATTCGATCAACTTGCGAGGGCGCCGTTCGAGTTCTTCCTGGTACGCCATGAGCAGGGCGCCACACACATGGCCGACGGATACGCCCGCGCTACAGGTAAACCCGGCTGTTGCATCGTCACGTCAGGTCCAGGCGCCACCAACGCCGTGACCGGCCTGGCTACCGCCAACATGGATGGCATTCCCATGGTCTGTATCTCGGGCCAGGTTCCCTCCTCCATGATCGGCAACGATGCCTTTCAGGAGGCTGACACCACCGGCATCACACGGGCCGTAACCAAACACAATTACCTGGTCAAGAATGTCGACGACCTGCCCCGGATTATCGCGGAGGCCTTTGAGATTGCCACAACCGGCAGGCCGGGACCTGTCCTGGTCGATATCCCAAAGGACATCCAGCGGAGTAAGACGGACGCCACTTTCTCCGGAAAGCCCGTCAGGCGCGGTTACAACCCAGCCTATGAGGGTTCGGCCAAACAGATCGCCAAGCTCGCGGCGGCCATTAATAGGGCCCGAAAACCGGTGATTCTGGCCGGCGCCGGTGTCATCGCCGCCAATGCCGCCTCCGAACTCACCACCCTGGCGCGCAAGGCTAAAATCCCGGTCACCACCACGCTTCTGGGCCTCGGGGGCTTCCCGGATACCGATCCGCTGGCCCTGCGCATGCCCGGGATGCATGGAAGCGTGGCGGCCAACCGGGCCATCAGCGCCTGCGATCTCCTCATCTCCATCGGGGCGCGATTTGACGACCGCGTAACCGGAAAGATTTCCGAGTTCGCTCCACATGCCATCATTGCCCATATTGACATCGATCCTTCCGCCATCGCCAAGAGTGTCCGGGTTGACATCCCGGTGATCGGAAGCGCCAAGCCGATTCTCAAGGCCTTGATCCCCCTGGTGAAGGCCCTTGATCGGAAGGACTGGCTGGGCGAGATACGAACCTGGCAAACCGAGGCCCCCTTCACCTATAATACGAAGGAACCCCTGATTCTGCCGCAGTATGCCATCGAGCAGATTTACGAGGTGACCGGAGGAAACGCCATCGTGACAACCGACGTCGGCCAGCACCAGATGTGGGCGGCCCACTTTTTTAAGTACACCAAGCCACGAACCTTCATCTCCTCCGGCGGACTCGGAACCATGGGGTTCGGTCTGCCGGCGGCCATCGGGGCCAAAGCCGGCTGCCGTAACCGGAATGTGGTGACCATCTCCGGCGATGGAAGCATCCAGATGAACTTCCAGGAACTGGTGGTGGCGGTCGAGCATGATCTCCCCATCGTGGTGGTCATCCTCAATAACGGATATCTGGGCATGGTTCGGCAGTGGCAGGAAATGTTCTATAAAAAAGAATATTCCGCCGTCCGCCTCGGCGCCGACAAACGCGCACGAAATGAAAAAATTCAGGACCGGCCACCCGCCTACCTGCCTGACTTTGTTAAAATGGCCGAGGCCCATGGCGCGGCAGGCCTGAGGGTGACCGAAAAACGGGAGGTCGCCCCGGCCTTGAGAAAGGCCTTCGCCATGAACTGTCCGGTGATCGTGGAGTGCATCACGAAACCGGATGAGAATGTGTATCCGATGGTGCCGCCGGGCGCCTCGCTGACAGAAATGATCCAAGGACTGGCATAACCGATGGGAGCCCCCGCCATGAAACACGACAATCCAATTCGACGACACATCATCACCGCCCTCGTGGATAACCAACCCGGAGTTCTCGCGCGGGTCGTGGGCCTGATTTCAGGACGTGGTTACAATATCGAGAGCTTGAACGTCGGGCCCACCCATGACCCCTCCATCTCCCGGATTACCATGCAGGTTCCGGGAGATGACCATGTGCTTGAGCAGGTCACCAAACAACTGGACAAACAGGTCGATGTGATCAAGGTCATTGACCTGACCAAGGCGCCCTTCCTGAACCGGGAGTGCATCCTGGTCAAGGTCGCCAGCCGGCGCAGCGACCGTTCAAAAATCATCGAACTGACCGATGTGTTCGGAGGCACGGTGATCTCCGCTCAGGCCAGCGCCCTGGTCATCCAGTTGGTGGGGGAACAACAACAGATCGAGGACTATATGGAACTCCTCAAACCGTACAAAATCATGGATGTTTCACGTTCGGGCGTCATCGCCATGGCGAAAGACTAAAAGGATATTGACCGATGAAAACAAAAGACGATCTGGATCGGGTTATCATTTTTGACACCACCCTCCGCGACGGCGAACAGTCGCCCGGATGCAGCCTGAACCAGCGCGAAAAACTTGAAATCGCCCATGCCCTCGCCGCGCTGAACGTCGATGTCATTGAGGCCGGTTTTCCCATCGCCTCTCCCGACGATTTCGCCGCCGTGCACGCCATCGCCGAATCCGTTGAGGGGCCGATCATCGCGGCGCTGTGTCGGATTGTCGAGAAAGACATCGAGCGGGCGGGCCAGGCGATTGCGTCGGCCAGGAAGCGGCGCCTCCACACGTTCAGCTCGGGGAGTGATATTCATCTCGAAAAGATCATGAAAATGACACGGGCGCAGAACATCGAACGTTCAGTCAAGGCCGTCACATTCGCTCGGACGTTCACGGATGATGTGGAGTATTCAGCCCAGGACACCACCCGTTCCGACCGGGAGTACCTGGTGGATCTCTACACGGCCGTGGCGGAAGCCGGCGCCACGACCCTGAACATCCCCGATACGGTTGGCTATGCCATTCCGGACGAGTATGGCGCCATGATCGGCTATATTGCCGGACGTGTGAAGGCCCGTGTGCCGGGCGTGATCATTTCAGTCCATTGCCACAACGACCTCGGTATGGCGGTGGCCAATGCGCTGGCCGCCGTCAAGGCCGGAGCCCGTCAGGTTGAGTGCACCATCAACGGCCTGGGCGAACGGGCTGGAAATACGGCGCTCGAGGAAGTCGTCATGGCGATCCGCACCCGCCAGGATTCCTTCAAGGTCAGCACCCGCGTCAACACCAAGGAAATCCACCGCGTCAGCCGCATGGTCAGCCGCCTGACCGGAATGCTCGTGCAACGCAACAAGGCCATTGTCGGAGCCAATGCCTTCGCCCATGAATCCGGGGTTCACCAGGACGGAATCCTGAAAGAACGAACCACCTACGAGATTATGCGCCCCGAGGATATCGGCATTGAGGGTTCCGACCTCGTGCTTGGCAAACACTCCGGGCGTCATGCGTTCAGGGATAAACTGACCAAAATGGGGATGAAACTGACGGAACCCGAAATTGAATGTGCTTACCATCGCTTCATCGAACTGGCCGACAAAAAGAAGAATGTTTACGATGACGATCTGCTGTCGATTGTTCGTGACCAGATGGAGGGGGCTGACAACGTTTTTCAACTGGACTACCTGCATGTCTCGGCAGGAACCGGAACCGTACCCACCGCCACAATGCGCCTCAAACGGGGCACCGAGGTCTTTCAGGACGCGGGGTGTGGCGATGGCCCTGTTGATGCGGCTCTCAAAACCATCGACCGTATTACCAAAGTCAAAGGGCAACTGCTTGACTTCTCGCTTCAGGCGATCTCGGTTGGCAAGGATGCGATGGGCGAAGTGACCATTCGCGTCGCCTTTGATGATGAGATCGTCAGCGCCAAGGCTGCCAGTACCGATATTGTGGAAGCCGGAACCAAGGCCTACCTGTCCTGCGTGAACCGTCTTCTCATCAGACGAGCCGCCCACTCCGACGCACATCATTCAACCGGTACCCCCTTATGAAGGGACTCAGCGGACAGACTCAGCCCTTTGCCGTTCTGGGACATCCCATCGGCCATACGCTCTCGCCCGTGATGCATACTGCCGCCTTTGAGTCCTTGGAATGGGATGCCATATATCTGGCGTTTGATGTGGCGCCC
>CAYHEL010000092.1:0-4553 GCA_964355415.1 uncultured Verrucomicrobiota bacterium
ATCCATGAGCGCCGTGTTGAACAAGGTTGGCGGCGGGTTCACGAACTTTCACTGTCATGATTGGGCGACATTGACCTTCACGGCGTCCATGACCCGTTTCAATACGAACCTTGCGTTGCCGTTGGTGTGGTCGGTGAGTGATCCGGCGCGAGGAACGATTCGTGCCAGTGGGCTGTGTGAGTTATTCATCTTTACTGAAATTCAGTAAAACTGTACTCTTCAACAATGAATGCGATACTGGAACTGAATTCGCGGGGCACTTTGACGCTGCCCAAGGCCATGAGACGCCTGCTGGGCATTGACCATGGAGGGAGAATTATTGCCGAGACATCGGAACAAGGCATATTGTTGCGACCTGGCGTGGCCTTTCCCATTGAACTCTACTCTGATGCCCGTGTGGCCGAATTTGACGCGGCTGAGGCGGATCTTCGGAAACATCTGAAACTCCGGAAGAAATGAGAGTTTTCGCCGACGCCAATATCCTATTTTCCGCCGCCGATCCCTCGAGTGCCACTCGGATTTTGCTGGACGTGCTTTTTCATCACGCCACCGTTGTGATTAATGAGCATGTCTGGGAAGAGGCTCGGCGCAATCTTGCCATGAAACGGCCCGGTTTGGCGGGAAACCTGGAGAAGTTGAAGTTCCGTTTCCAGTTCAGTTCACAAATGGAAGCCGTCTCGAGTTGTCCGCTTCCTGACGACGATCAGCCTGTGTTGGGAGGAGCCGTGGCCGCCCGGTGCTCGCATCTCTGGACGGGAGATAAACGGCATTTCGGCCATTTGTATGGGAAAACCATAAACGGCACCCTGGTTGTTTCCGCCACAGCGCTCGCCGATGAATTGATTCGCAAGGGCTGGATCACACGATGTTGAGGTAATCGGTGCGCCAGAGATAGATTGATCAGCATCATTCCTGTAAGGCTTCAAGCGCATCGGCAAGATGAACCAGCGACTTCGCCGCAGCAATCAGGAGCGGAGCCACCGGGTCGGGCGCCGGGTCTGTCAGATCAATGACCGTGCAGTGGCCTTCTTCATCAATGCCAATCAAGATCAGCCGGAACGGCGCCGGCCCGGCGACCGGGGTTTCAAAACGGGGAATGCGGAGCGAGGCCTGTCCCGTCGGCGCGGAGAGGGCCTCCTGATACACGGCCAATGACAGGGCGTATCGATCCCTGAGGGTTTGGGCGTCATGTTCGGAGAACTTGTAATCCACAATATGCCAGACTCCATTTTTCAAAAACAGCAGATCCACCCTTCCGTCAACGACGAGTTCAGTTCCGTCATGGTTGAACCGTGCGGCGAAGGGTAACTCCCGGATGATCGTTTCCGGGGCCGCTCCCCCAAGCAACTCGGAGAGGGTATGGGCCGCTGATTCGATCCGGGTGCGGAGTTTGTCCCGCACGCCGGCGCCGACCGTATCCCATTCCGGGGACTGCTCAATCTGCGTGTTCAAGGATATCCTGGAACAGTAGTCCAGTGTTTCCAAAATCCGGTGGGCCACGGTGCCGAGTTGCGCCCGGTCAAGCACCGGTTCGGGAGTCTCCCGGTCTTCCCCACTGCCGAACGAGCAGGTCACAGGCGCGAGTTCCAGCCGCATGGACAGGGCTCCCTCTCCCTTTCGTGAAGACGGTTGGGTTGGGGGAATTACCTGAGTCACGGCGGTGACGGGAAGCCGGTATCGTTTCGGGCGGACGGGTGGGGACATGGCGCTGATTTGACTGAAAGCCTCTGCGGACGGCATGATTTTGACGCCCTCATCCCTGAATAGAGCGGCGCCCTTGATCCCCCGCCAGGCCGATTCCACCTCCCCATAGGGGTGAAGGCGTATCAGGTTGGTTCGGAAATTGCAGTGAAGCAGGTGTTGGTTGATCCAGGTACGCCAGGAGTCCTTGCTCCCGTTGTGCGCATTTTCACCCGACAGAATCAAGAGGTCCCGGGCCCGGGTACAGGCGACATAGAAGAGTCGGCGCGATTCATGGTCGCGATCCTGCTTATTCCGGTCAGAGGATTCGGCGTAACCCTCACTCAGAATCTCCTCCGGCTCGTCACCCGCAAAGCGTTTGATTTTCCCCGTCATGGTGCGGGCCTGCCCGCCGGCATCCCGCCCGACCAGAATCCAGTCCTGATCGGCGCTGGGGACGCGACGCAGATCAGGGAGAATCACGACCGGACTGGACAATCCCTTGGCGGCATGCACCGTATTGATCCGCACGGAATCATCATCCGGATCCAGCACGGCGGCGTCAGGCGCCTCCCGTCCGCCTGCGATTTCATCGGCAAGAAGACGGGCCGTGTCCTGAAGATTCATGTTTTCATCGCGTTCCCGCGCTTGGATCCAACTCAGCAGTTTCTGAAGGTTGGCGAGCCGTTGGACGCCGTGAAACGTTCCGGCAAGGATGGCGTCATATCCGCTCAGGCGCACCGCCTCACGCACCAATTCCACGGCGCTGACGCGTCCCGACAACTTGCACAACTCAGATAACAGGGGTTGTGCACGATGCCAGGTCTCTGAATCAATGGGGTCTGAAATCTCCGATTTCATATCAAATGATGTGGTGCCCAGCATGGCGACGGCATTATCAGACAAGGCGACGAATGGCGAACGCAGGACGCCGAGGTAGGCCAGGTGATCATTTGGGAAAGCGAGCCAGGAGAGGAGATTGGAGACATCCAGGGTTTCCTGACGCGAGAAGAAGCCGCGGCCTTTCCCGTCCGTGGTGAAAGGGATGCCCTCTTCCTGAAGCGCCTGTTCGTAGAGTTCCTGACGGGTCGAGGCCCTGAGCAGGATCAGGATGTCCCGGAACCGGTAGGGTTGCGCGGGGGTCTTTATCCACTCACCCTTTGAGGAATCCCAAACGCGGGGAGGGCACCAGGGAACGTCAACCCCGGGGGTTGTGAGTAGTTTGATCCGGCGCGCCACGGCGCGGGCTTCCAATGCCGTGGCCTGTCCGGTGCGTTCGGCGGCGGAGTGCAGGGTGTCGTCGTCGGGGGCCTCGGCGGCCAGGATCCGGATTTCCCTGGGAGTCAGAGACAGGCGGGGTTTCGGCTCCTTCTTTATTCCTGTAGTAATGGCATCGCCGGGTTTGGGCCCCCATTCCCATTCCGGGAGCAGCAGTTCCACCGAAGGGCCGCCGAGGGTTCGGGCTTGCGGGCAGGGCGACAGGGTTTCATTCTCGCCATACCGTTCCACGCCGAGGATCACGTCGGCGAAGATATCGTTAACCCAGTCCAGAATACCCTTCTGGCTGCGGTAACTGGTGCGGAGGGGAACATCCTCAAGATTCATGGCTTTCGCAAAGCGGGGCAGGCCCTCGGCATCCGCGCCCCGCCAGCCGTAAATGGTCTGCTTGGTGTCGCCGCACATCACCATGGCCGCTTGGGAGAGGGATTGAACGAGTCCGATGAGGTCGTTCTGAATGCGGGAGTTATCCTGTGCTTCGTCAACAATGATGACATCCAGTTGGGGAACAGCGTCGGGCCGCGTCTCGATGAGATCCCTGGCCTTGAAGAGAAGGTCGTCGAAATCCAGAACGCCGAGTGACCGTTTTCGGGCTTGAATACGAAGGGCGCAGTCGCGGGTCAGGGTCAGGAAGCGGACCAGCAGGCGCTGGGCACCGACCCGATCCGGGTAGGAGGCGAGAGAGTCGAGTGTCGCCTCAACCTCGTTCTTCAGGTTCTTGATGTCCTCACCCTGTCCCCAGTTTCCCTTACAGAGAACCCGGATGGCCTTGGCCGTCTGCGCAATGGAGTGACCGTCGTCCGACTTCAGTCGTCTCACTCCCTCCCTGAGGGCATGGAGAACCTCGTTCAGGCGTTTGCTTTTCTGCCAGGCGGCGGTCTCCAGTTTCTTCAGGAGCGACTCCAGGTCAATCCGGGTCGGGGGTGTTGGTTGGGGCGCCAGCGAGACGGGTTCGGTTTTCTCGAGATCCAGTCCCCAGGCGGCGGCGAGCCGCAGGGTTTTCGCGATGCCCGTTTCGATTCCCGCGACGCCGCGACCGTCACACAGACATTCCAAATCGGCGGCATCGGCGCCCGAGAGTTCTTCCCTGAGCGTGGCCTCGATGATTTCAGTACGGAGGTCTTCAGCGTCAGACTCCTCCAGAATGGCCAGTTTGGGGGACAACCCAAGAAGCAGCGTGTGGGAGGAAAGGACTTGCTGGGCGAAGGAGTGGATGGTCGAAATGGTGGCGCCGGACAGGCGGCGCAGGAGGCTCCAGCAGAAGGCCTCGGTTTCCGGGTTTCCGGTGGCGAGCTCACGCTCGATGGCTTCCGTGACGCGGAACCGCATCTCGGCGGAGGCATTCTTCGTGAAGGTCAGCATGAGGATCCGTTCGGGGGGGATTCGGCTCATGCCGTCGAAGATGGCGCCCGCCTTCACTCCCGGCAAAAGGGAGTCATCGGCCGGATAGGGACGTCCGAAGAGAAGGGACTGGTACAGGCATACAACCTGGTGCGTCTTTCCGGTGCCGGCGGAGGCGATAAAACGGATATTGCGGCAGACGTTCATGGGGCGCCCCCGTCTCCCCGGTCTTCCTGTGGAAGCAGATTTGCGGG
>CAYHEL010000092.1:4563-8345 GCA_964355415.1 uncultured Verrucomicrobiota bacterium
ATTTGCGGCGTGGCGGCAACAGGCGTTCAGGTCGCAGAACTCACAGACCTGAGGGGCGACCGCAAAGTCGCCGCGTTCATAGCGGCTGAGGGCGTCGAAGGCGCCGCGGGTGAAGGCCGCCGAGAGATCGGTTGTCCCGTCGGGGCTTCCGTCGAGACCAACCCAGTGTTGACAGGTCTGTTTCACCATATCGTCGAACGGCTGGGAATAGGAAAGGTACTGCATGAGGATGGGAATCTCAGATTTCAAATTTGAAATTTGAGAGGGCTGCACGATTCTTTTTGCGGCCAGGGCATAGGCGGGAAGTTGGCAGTCCGCGCCATTCAGTATGCCCTCGGACAGGTTTCCGGTCTTCGACCGGGTCTTTCCTGAACCTTTGTAATCCACAACGATGGCGGCCCGGAGCCTCCGGTCCGAATCGAAGACAAAATCCACGCGGTCAATTTTTCCGTGCAGACGAACCCGGCGTTCCGGATTGTCCGGGTCGGCGAGTTCCAGAGATTTTGAGGCACCTTCGATCTTGCTGTTGAAGGTGTATTCCAGCAACGCGGGATAGCGTCTGCAGTCCTCAAGGCCGGCCTCCTCCGGAATGGCATCGCGGGCCAGGGCCGTGCGGACCAGGCCTCGGACGGCCCGGCGGATTCGGAGGCGCTGGATCGCCAGAAGTTCCGGCGCGCCCAGCATCCAGACAGCATTCCCGCGGGTCGCCCAATCAAGCATGGCGTTGGTCAGATCCTCAAAGAAGGCGACGACAGGCTCTTCATCGGTTGGGATATTGACAAGGGGTAACGCCTCGACGGAGGGGCGCCATTCCGTTTCCTGGAGATGCCACAGTCCCTGGCGGTCAGGAACCGCCCAAACCGGAGACACGAGAGCGTGATGGATTTCAGCCAGTTTGACGAGGCCTGGCAGGGCGGTATCCGGGGGAACCCCCTGTAACATTCGGAAGCCGGCGTGCATGATGGTATGGATCGCGGTCCCGAAATCCCGGCTCTTTGGCTCGAGGTCATTCGGCTCGATGGGTTCCATCTTGAGGATGTGGTGGAGGTAGTATTGGTAAGGGCAGGCGATGAGGCGTTCCAACTGGGTGGGGCTGATATCCAGGATCCCTTCAAACGGGATGGGTTTGATTTTGGCCCAGAGGGTGGAGTCCAACACGCCCGCATAGTCGTGACCGGGTTCCCCCGAAAGATCGGCGCGGGTTTCCTGTTCCTCCGAGTTTTGTCTGGCAAAGAACGCCTGGCGCTGGCGTTCCACCTGAATGCCGTGTGCGATGTGTTGTTCCAGAGAGCCCGTCCTGATCCCGATCCTTTCGCCTGAAGAGGGGGGAATCGGTTGATTGGAATACGACTGCTGGGCGATCCGCTGTCTGCGTTCGTCATCACTCCGGCAGAGTTCAAGCGGAATCGTTCCCAGATAGGATTCGCCCGGAAAGGGGCGGCGTTTGAAGGAGGCGATGACAGGCCGATCCTTTTTCAATTCCTGATGCCGATCCCAGTGCGTCTTCAGATGGGCGGGCTGTTTCGTCAGACGCCATTGATCGTACGGATCCGGCGGCGCCGGGGGCAGGATGGGCCAGGCCGGCCAGCCGACCAACCGCCATAGCGTGCTGAAAAATACGGACGGGGTGAGTTCCTGGCCGGTCTCATCATGGCCTGCATATGAAAAGACCAGGGTTTCCCGTGATGCGGCGAGGCCGGTCAGGAACAGAAGATTTTCCTGACTGTTCCGCGCTCGGGAGGCCGCCAATGCGGCCACGGGAAGCGGCCCCTTCTTCAGAAGGCGCTCCCGCAATCCAAGAAGTTCGGAGTCGGGAAAGAGCGGACTGGGAGTAGGGGACTTGGGGAACGCGCCGGCGTTGAGCCCGGCCATGAGCACCACCTTGAAACGGAGTCCGGCCAGGTCGTAGGGATTCAGAATCCAGACGCCGGACTCGTCGGGCGGCGCGGGTGAAACGGTGATATTTTCAAAGGCCCGGTTGAGAAGATCCACGACATCGAGCCAGGCCACGGACGGGGTCTTGTCCCGGTTAAGCAGGGAATGGCGGCGCAGGGTGCCCAGCGTGTTTGACACGACTTCCCATGCCTTGGAATTGAGAAGGAAGGAACGGGAGTTGAGCGTCTCGCCGGGGGGCGGGGGCTGGATGGTTCCGAGTTTTAAGGCTTCGCCGCGCCTGATCAGATCCGCCAGACCGGCGTCGAAAGAAGGAATGGCGCCGGCGCCCCGCGCCAGGCGCAACGCTTGGATCGCCGATGAGGCGTAGGCGTCGGCGTCCGCCCGTGTGGCAAACCGGCGTTGTCCCATGACGTAGAGGGCGAGGCGGCGGGCGATCCGGTCGGGCGCATCCATCACCGGTTCGACGCCGGAGCGGAGCAGGTCGTCGGCGAGTTGGGCCGGGTTGGCCAGGTCGGATCCCCACTGGAGCCAGGGGCTTTGGAGCAGGGCGCAGAACACATCGCGCCCGAGGGTGGCGGAGAAGCGGGCGAAATCAAGCAGCGTCTTCGTGATGGGGACGGCGAGAACGGGGACGCCGCGCCGGAAGTAGAAGGGGATGTTGAATCGGGCAAAGACATCCATGATGGCGTCCGAGGCGGCGCCGAGGTTTCGGGTAACGAGACAGATGTCCTCGGGTCGGATTGGATCCGGCCTGTCGTAAAGAGTCCAGGCGATGCGCCGGGCGAGATCCTCGATTTCGCCGTACATGCCGACGGAGCAGGAGAAGCCGACGCGGGAGCGGGCTTGTTCGGCCAGGGCGCGATCCTGCATGGCGTAGCCTTCCCGGAGGCTGGTCAAATGGTCGATGGCCGCCCGCGTGGAATCGGATTGGAATTCGCACTCCTCCGCCATGGAGCGGGAGTCGCCGAAGAGCAGGCGTCCGGTGTCGGTAAGCAGACTGCCGCCCCACCAGTCCTGTTCATAGTCGGAGAGGATGTGATGGACGCTGACGTGATCGCGTCCGAGTTGGTTTGCGAGGGCGTGGATGAGGGACTCCTGGAATGGCGCCACCCACCTGACGGCGACAAAGGCGATGGTTCGGGCCTGGCGCAGGATCGGCGGCCACCGGGCGCGGTCGCCGTTCAGAAGGGCGAGGATCGCGGCGTTGAGGGTGGCCTCGTCGGCCACGCCGTGGGCGTTGCAGGAAGCGGTGTAGGCCCTGTGCAGGGTGGCCAGTTCGTGGTTCTTGGGGGCGTTCCGGTCGGCGGCCAGCAGATCCAGAAAGTCTTCGGCGCGAGCCGCGAGGGGAGCCACGGTTTCAATCAGGAGGGAGAGCGTTTCCTCCAGGGCAGCCGGGGCGAGGTGGGCGAGGATCGTTCCGCGTTTATTTCGGGCGGAGCGAAACCGGGAAACAACCTCCATGATCACGAGTTCGCGATCCAGGTCACTGATGGGCCGGAGTCGGCGGCCTTGGAGCGCCGGGGAGGCACATTCTCGCAACAGGGAGGAGAGTGTGATATGGCGGCGTCCATCGAAGAAGGCCTCCCGTTCCAGGATCCGCCGCTGGGTTTGCCGCAAGGCGACGGCCGTGGGATAGACGATGAGGGTGGCGTTCAGGGTTTCTGGTTTGCTGTTCATGACGGTTTCCGGGGAGTGTAGTGGGTCGGTGAAAGGACTTCAAGCAACACGAGGTCGGCAGGGGTGCATTCAAACCCGGTGGACAGATCGATTCCATTGGATATAATCAGGCCCTTTGAAAGGATAATGCGATATGTTTACTCTTCTTTTTTCATTGATTTGCATGGTGGGTGTGTGGGCGGGGTTGGAGTTTGGTCTCCACTGGTTGC
>CAYHEL010000093.1:0-8329 GCA_964355415.1 uncultured Verrucomicrobiota bacterium
TGGCCTCGCGGATGCCCTCCAGCGCCAGTCCCCCGCCATCATCCTGCTCAAATGCGTCCTGGCGGGAACCACCGGCATGGATATCGCCGCCAGTCTGGCTGATTACACGACGGCCCGGGGCATCCCCATCATCCTGTATGACGCCAGCGGCATCCACAGCGCGGCGGCGTCATTCCTCAACGTGGACAAGTTTGTCCCCTCCAACTCCCCCGCCGACCTTCTCAAGGCCGTCACGGGCATGTTGAACTGAGGAACTTTTTAACGATCAGGACACCCGCCAATCAACACTGTGCCGCCCCGCAGGCAGAGGCCCTGCAGGGGTCTCGCAGGGGACGGGACTTTGGAGCGTTCCGCACAAGCGATCCCCCCTGCGTTCGAGCGAGAGATCAATGCGGCCCTGTGGGTGTGGCGCCGTCGCCCGCATGGTCTTGAGCGGGCCCAACTGAGGCCGGATGCTGGCGCGGGAAAAACCCAACGCGGCAGGGCGGATGCCCGCGATACTGGCGATCTGGTGGTACAGCGGATGCGCTCCCCAGGGATGGCAGTCACTGCGGGTCGGCTCGGGACATTCGGGCGTGGTTGTCAAACCCCGTTGGGACAGGTCAAACCACAGATCCAGGCGCTGAAACAGCAGATCCGGACGGTTCAGGACGCGGTACGCCTCAAACAGGTAATGCGTGAAATAGATGGTGGTCCGGGCCAGATCCTGATCCTGACCCAGACTGCGGGCCGCCGCGGCAACGCGTTCGGGCGAGAGAAACCCCGACAATACGGCCAGGATCTGCACATGTTCGCTGGAGGTTTCCACCCCCGGCGCATCGCTCCAGCGCAGACGCTTTGCATCCCAACAGCATTCCAGGGCGCTGACGACGGCGGCGGCCCGTTTGCGTTGAAGGGCGGCCACCTGGCTTTCACCCAGGGCGTCCTCCAGTTCAGCGGCAATCCTCAGCGTCCAGGCAAAATGCCAGTTGAGAATCGCCGAGAAACCCCCGTTGGCGCCGACCGGAATGCCAGCGTCCCAACCCGAGACCCAATCCACAAAGTTCCAACCCAGGGGCGATGCGATCAGTCCACCCGCGTTTTGCCACTGGCTCCAGGCATCCAATATCGCTCTGATGCCGGGCAAATGCCGACGGATATAGGACGGGTCATCCCGCCACAGGGCATGGTCGTGAACCATATGGATCCACCACAGGGCAAAGGGAGGAATGATCTGCACTCCCCGCGCCGGGGCTCGGCTGGGTACCAGACCATTTTCCAGACGCGAATCAGCAAATGCATCAATGGCCTGTTTGGGCAGGCCATCATCACGCATCAGGCAATAGGTGGTCAGGACTTCCAGCCGGGTATCACCGACGTATTGCAGGCGTTCGTAATAGGGGCAGTCGTAATAGGTCTCATGCGTGCCCACCCGCATGGTGTGCAGGCACAGGTCGCGAAGGACGCTTTGCCGGGGATCGTCGGTTTGGCAGGCCCCCTCATCGGTGAAGGGAAAGCCTGTCGCATAAAGTTCAAGTTTTTCAACGACCAGCGGAGCCTCGTCCGTCGTCACCGTGATTTCCAACCAGCGACCGCATTCCCATTCCACAGGCAGGAAATCACGCGCCGGTCCGGCCGCCGGAAGGAATGCGGGGCCAACCCCGCG
This sequence comes from uncultured Verrucomicrobiota bacterium, assembly GCA_964355415.1. GTDB lineage: Bacteria > Verrucomicrobiota > Kiritimatiellia > CAIKKV01 > CAITUY01 > JAABPW01. The sequence continues at coordinate 1,646 of CAYHEL010000093.1, forward strand.
CAGGTATTTCCCTTCCCAGCGCCGCCGGTCGCCTTTGTCGTTGCCACCGTTGGGATCGCCCTGAGGTTTGGCGTATATCCCCTCGGCAAACCGCAGCGCAACCGTCGATCCCGCACCCGAGGCGCGCAATTGGGTCCAGACGCTTCGGTACACCCCCAGGTCGATCAGGCAACGACGTGTGGTCTGAGGCGGAATCGTGAGGGGTGCCTGCCCATCCAAAAAACGCTGCCAGGCTTGGCGTTCCAGGGCCTGATCCCGCGCCGGATCCAGCACGGGCGAGACGTGCTCCTTGAGCGCCGCATCGTCCAAAAACACGGCCGTTCCATTGGGCACTTTCTCGTGGGTCATGGCAGGCAAGCGTTCGGGGACGAGAATCGGTTGATATTGATCCGTAACAGACGCGGGTGTAAAACCCTGTCTCCCCGACTCTGCGTGACTGAAATCCTTTCCTGTCCCAGTCTCCCAACCCCAGGGCATTGTCACAGCATCAATCACGGACCGGGCGCCGGTGAAAAAGCCCAAGGGTTGGCCAACATCAAAACCAAAAGCAGGTATATAACAGCATTCCCAGGCGGCCATACCTGTCGCAACCCGATCGTGCCAGGGATCATCCGCGCTGAGGATGACGCCGGGCGCGGCCGAAAGCTGGTTCATCGGCGCCCGATCTCCACCACACCACAATTGCAAGGCCAGCCAATGCCGACCCGCGGACAAGTCCAGGTCATAGGATGCAAAACGCCAGTGATTCGAATCGCCGCGTTCCGGCAGCGCCCGAACCGCCTGGCCATCAACCAGAAACAGAGCCCGTTCATCGGCGCTGAGGTGCACCCGTATCGTCGTTGCCTCTTCCACCTCAAAGCCAAGTCGGTATCCAACCACAAAAGGCGCCCGAAGCCCCGCAGGCACAGTAAGCCATTTCGCCAGCCACCGCCCCCGCCTCCAAATCGGATTCCAGGGATGCCGGGGTTCGGACTGGTCTGTGGACAGAATCACACGTCGGATGGTGGTCAGGTCTAAACGTCCATTCATTTAAGAATCTCCCCTCATGCCTTCTGGATTTCCTGGTTGTTGATTTTACAGCGGTCGCCGGCGGCAAGTTCAACGACTTTGTCGTGGCGCAAACGGCCCCAACTCACGGAAACCCGAGCCGGTCTTTCTGCGTGAAGGACAGCCTGGGCGTGGCCACTGGAATGATCCCAGTCGAGGTCAACCACAAGTCCGCAACGCGTGCCGAGTCCACGCACGGATCCCCGGATCCAGGAGGGGAACAGGGCGGGACACAGGACAAGCGTTTCAGAGGCACTCTGAATGAGGCACTCCTGAATGGCGCTTGTCGCGCCATAAACGGCGTCCAGTTGAAGCGTCCCCCGCTCACGCACGCCCCCCATGGTCAGACCCTGCCCGCGCCAATCGTCATGCGTCGTCAGGAGATTGCTCTGGACGCAGGTTCGCAGTAACAGGGCCAGACAATCCTCCGCTTTGGCCCCGAGTCCCAACCTCGCGTAGATGTGGGCCAGATGCACAAGACTCCACCCTGTCTGACTGCGAGCGCCCCATTGTTGGCGGGCCTCCACGGCCCGGCCGGCCGCCGCCAGCAACTCCGGCTGCCGCCATCCGATCTCCTGGCCGGGGAACACCGGGAACAGATGCGATAGGTGACGATGGGCATGATGGTCGGAGTGCGCGGGATGAATCCACTCCGCCAGTTCACCCTCCGCATTGATCCGGTACGCGGGTAACCGGTCGAGCATCTCGACCCAACCTTGATCCTCTTTCGGATCCCTCCCGACAAATCGATGCAGGCGTACGAGGCGGGAGAGGACATCCCGCGCGATCGCGATCTCCATGGTGGCATCAATCGTCCAGCGGCTGTTCCACGTTGGCGGTTGATTCTCCACCGATACCGACGGGATGGCGTGCAGTTTTCCGTCCGGCCCCTCCCGCAGAAAATCCCGGTAGAAAACGGCCGTTTCCTCCAGTAAGGGCAACAGGTGGTCATGCAGGATCCGGTCGTCTCCGGTACCGACCCAGGCATCCCAGACATGTTGAGACAACCAGCCCGCCCCGCCCGTCCAGGCATGCCATTCCGCCTGATCGCTTAACGCCCACTCTCCCCCCTGTTGCAGAGGAGCCAGCACACCGCGACAGCCAAACAAGTCATGCGCATTGCGTCGCCAGTGCGGGAGACTCCGGTGAATAAGGCGGATCAAAGGCCGGATGAGTTCAGGGAGGTGGCCCGACACCGCCTGCCAGTGCATCATCTGGACATTCTCGTCGTTCGTGTAACATCCAAACCACGGCGGGCGCCAGGTACCGGTCCAGAGGCCTTGCAGGTGCGGGGGAAACGTCCCCTCCTCGTGGGCTGATGAGATGAACAGGTGCCGTCCCATGGCCCAGAGCGCCTCCCAGAGCGCGGACGGAACAGGGCCTTTGCCTGCTTCAACGAGCAGATCCTCCACCGACCGGGAGTCCTGTGCGCCCCCAAGGTCAAGTTGGACCCGGCAATACAGTTCACGGTGCAGTAACGCATGCCTCGCCTTCACCCGATCCACATCCACGTCGACCGACTGAATGTCCGTCCACAGTGTTTCAACGGGAGCCGGCGTCCAGGGATCGGCGATGACCTTGGCGACGAAGGTGACCGTATCGGCGCCGTGAACGAAAATCGTATCGCCTTCCCGCCGCAGGGTTCCGCCACAGGGCAGAATCCTGACGGCGGCCGCATACCCCCCACCGGATCCATGCCGATATCGCCCGCGGAGACTGAATCCGTCCTCATGGGTATAGCGGTCGATGTTGACCAGATCACGAACGGAAACGGTTGTTCCTTTCCATCCCTCCTTGTCTAGGGGGGGATAGGTTGTCGCCATCCAGACGCTGGCGTGCTCGGCATCGAGATCGTTCAGGGAAACCCGCGCCGATAGGGCTCCGGGACGGGGCGCCAGGAAGCGGAGGACAACGAGATTGTCAGCCCGGGAAACGAAGGCCTCCCGAAGCCACCGGCCGCCTTGCGCATCATCATAAGTCGTTCGCGCCACGCCCGTTGCCGGGTCGAGTTCACGGCGATAGCCGGAGACGTTGCCGTGTCCCTCGCCGGCAACCTCCAACGATGCGATCGGGTGGCAACTGTCGGCGCCGACGTAGGGTATTCCGAGTTCCTTGCACCGTTCCAGCCATATCCTTTCGGCCGCAAGAGGGAGTCCATCCTGGATCAACGCCCGGATGGTCGGAAGCAATTCAGCCAGCCTGCCGCGCTGGAAATCCGTGCGGGGCCCCGGAAGCCAGGCGCCTGAATGGCACAAAATCAACTGATCCGTCGGTGCGGTGGCCAACCAAAGCGCACCCGTCGCGCCGTTGCCCAGGGCCAAGGCGTCCTGCCAGGCCAGCGCCTGGGAACAAAATTCAAGGGTTCGAGTCAGCATTCCATGCCCGTCCTGAATATCATTTTGACAAAACAAAGGATTGAACCCTCTGTTTTGTTACAGGTCAATCGGAAAGTGGGTTTTCATCCCGACCATGGCCAGATACATCCCGTACCCGGAATAGATGGACTTCAATTCCTTCAACGTCGCCATGGGATCATAGGCGCTATTCTCGGGGATCGTGTACCCGACGCATTGGGAAAGAAGGTGCAGCTTTTTCGACATCCAACATTCAACAAACACCGGCAGGCCAAATGGTTTCAACCCCAGCACCCGCTCATCACGGCCCAGCACCGGTTGCGTGCAGATGAACTCGGCGCCCGCATCCATCTTCCGGCGCATCTTTTCCATTTCGTGCTCCTCGGGCTCATAGGGATTAAAGGCCACCCCCAGCGTAAAGACACCGGGATAGGCCTTGCGAATGTAAGCAACCAGTTCAACGGCTGTCACCGAATGACAACTCAGCCCGATGGATTGGGGATTCAACTTGCACAGGCGTTCACTTCCGTCGCCCGAAACCACCAGCACATCCTTGACATTCAGCCTTGCCGCCGTGTCCAGGATGGCATGGAGATCCGACTTGGAATGAAACGTGTTCAGGTGGATTGACAGTTGCCCGGGCTTCACCTCCAAACCCAGTTCAACAATCAGGTCTGTGGCCTGAAAACTCAACAGCCCCATGGGATTGTCCGTGATACAGGCGACATATCCGGCCTCCTGTACCCGGTTGAATTTCTTAACAAACTTCTCCAGGTCTCCATCCAGATCCTGGGTATTCTGTTTCGGCGTCAGTACCTCAATATGGTAGATCTCGTTTTCAATATCGTGTTGTAGTGACATGAGATGGAGAGTGCTCTATTCATAAGGTGTTTCATTGTACATCTTGGCGCGTTCTTGGGATAATCAAGCACTTTGCAGTCACGTCTCTATTGATCGATACCGCTGAACAACTCAGCGTGACTTGCGCTGGTAGTCCTCGATCGTCTTGAGACTTGAATACGGGACCAGTCCGGCCATGGACTTGATGATGACGGGAAGTCCCCCTTCCCGCAATGCGGCGATGGGATTAAGTCCGCCGTAGACAATGAGCCCGGCATAGCCTTCGGATACCGGGACGCCTATAAGTGGCTGGTTGGGTTGCCCAAAACTCATGATCCCGACCAACCCCATGGCGCGGAGTTTCTTCTCCAACTCAAGCGCATCCCCCAGCGCCACGGCCGGGATTTCCCGGAAGGCGGCGCAGAGTATGCCGTTGCCGGTCAGGATAACATCCCTCACACGGGTCATGTTGGCCTGAATGAATATTTCAAGAGGGTCCAAAGTTGTGCCCTCGTAGTTGATCAAATCCACAAAACGGATGGGCAGACGGTTTCTCACTTCCAGAAGTCCACTGAAACGCGCCTTGGCGGAAATACTCCGATGCAGTAACGCGCCACTTAAAGTAACACTGCAAACGGTTCCAATGGCTATGTGGTTCTCGGGGACAAGCATGCCGGCAATGCACTCCCCGGGATTGGCGATCAGAATGTTCGGACTGACCGCCAGTTGATGCCGGAACACTAATTTCATCTCGTTCAGCGCCCGCGTGAGATGCTCCGGCTGAATCAGTGAAACATTAACAACAACGGTACCCGACCTTTCGGGTGGATTGAGCGACATCCGGTAGGCAAGGGTATCGACACGTGACGCAATCACTCCCACCTTTTCAACGACATTGGCATGAGCCAACTCCTGACGTCCTGTTTCCGAGATCAGTCGTCCTGTCCGGCGGCTGGCAAGAAAAGTTAGACCCGCACGATCCAAGTGCAGAAGATGCACCCTGATGGTTCGTGGCTGAATATCCAGTCCTGCCGATAATAGGGATGCCCGTATTCGTGCCGCCCCCATCGGCACTGACGATTCACTTAAAACTTTGAGTATCCCCAACCGGGTAAGATCTTTTTTAATCATAGCCCCATCCATACATAACAAATTGATTTGAATTATACGGCATTTCTGCCGTTACAATTACCGCATGGATTTCATTATTATTTTTGATATTGCCTTTTTCAAGCTCTATATTACGGCATGTTGTTACCGTATAAACATTAAAGGAGTGATACATGAATAAATATGTGGAATTGGTGTTGGAACAGACAAAACGCAAGAATCACGAGCAAGTTGAGTTCATACAGGCTGTGACTGAAGTGATGGAGTCGATCGCGCCCGTGGTTGAGCGCCATAAGAAATATCAGGATCACGCCATTCTGGAACGTATTGTGGAACCTGAGCGGGTGATCATATTCCGCGTTCCCTGGCAGGATGACAAGGGGCGCTTTCAGGTGAACCGTGGGTTCCGAGTCCAGTTCAATAGCGCCATCGGTCCTTATAAGGGAGGGCTCCGTTTCCACCCTTCCGTTAACCTTGGCATTATCAAGTTTCTGGGTTTTGAGCAGGTCTTCAAGAACTCACTGACAACCCTTCCCATGGGCGGAGGCAAGGGAGGAACGGATTTTGACCCAAAGGGGAAATCCGACTCTGAAGTGATGCGTTTCTGTCAGTCTTTTATCACTGAATTGTATCGCCACGTTGGCGCCAATACCGACGTTCCCGCCGGCGACATCGGCGTGGGTGGCCGCGAGATCGGGTTTATGTTCGGACAGTACAAGCGCATCGTCAACGAGTTCACCGGGGTGTTGACAGGCAAGGGGTTGAACTGGGGCGGCTCCCTGATTCGTCCGGAGGCCACCGGGTATGGCGCCGTATACTTCGCTCAGGAAATGCTGGCCAAACGCGGAGACTCCATGAAAGGCAAGGTCTGCGCCGTTTCAGGATCCGGCAACGTGGCCCAGTATACCATTGAAAAGGTGAATCAGTTGGGCGGCAAATGCGTTTCCGTCTCTGACTCGAACGGCACGATTTACGATCCGTCGGGAATCACGGCGGAGCGGCTCGAGTTCATCATGGACTTGAAAAATGTGAAGCGCGGCCGAATCAAGGAATACTCGGACAAGTTCGGCTGTCAGTACAAGGACGGCGAAAGGCCCTGGAGTATCAAATGCGATTGTGCGTTCCCCTCGGCAACCCAGAACGAGATCTCGGGCGAGGATGCCAGAACCCTCGTGAAGAATGGATGCAAACTGGTGGCGGAAGGCGCCAACATGCCCACGGACCCGGACGGTGTGGAAATCTTCCTGAAGGCCAAGGTCATGTACGGTCCCGGAAAGGCCGCCAATGCCGGCGGAGTGGCAACCTCAGGTCTGGAAATGTCGCAGAATTCCAT
>CAYHEL010000094.1:0-8324 GCA_964355415.1 uncultured Verrucomicrobiota bacterium
CCTGCACCTGCCCAATGTCCATATTTTCTCACTGGGTGTGATCACCGCGGTGCTTTGCCTGATCGTCGGAAAGCTGATGGTGAAAAACGAGGAGCAACTGGTCGATCCCGACGATCTACCGGCGGCGCAGCACGAGGAAAAAAGGGTCGCGCGCACGAACCCCTGGCAGATCTGGCGGGAGATGATTCGCGAACCGGCGCTCTGGCGACTGCTCGTGGTGATCGCCCTGCTCGTCGGCGTCCTTCTGGCGGGTTGCCAAACACTGGATACCATGACCGAGGTGGGCACCAGCCTCGGCGTCGCCGCCGGCGCCATCAATGCCGACCAGGCCCAATCCATCAACAGAAGCGTCGGTGCGGTCGGCAAGGTCTTCGAGTCCATCACGCCAGAACAGGAATACTATATCGGGCGAACCGTGGCCGCCACGATTCTGTCGGCCAACAAACCCTATGACAAAAGGGATATGACAACCTACCTGAACACGCTTGGGCAGTACCTGGCGCTATGCTCGGATCGTCCCGAGACGTTTGGCGGCTATCACTTCCTGATCATGGATTCGTCCGACATCAACGCCTTCGCGGCGCCAGGCGGCTTCATCCTGGTTTCGCGCGGGATGCTCCGCTGCTGCAAGACCGAAGACGCCCTGGCCGGGGTATTAGCCCATGAAATCGGCCACGTTCAACTGAATCATGGACTTCAGGCCATCGACAAGAGCCGCCTGACAGCCGCCGCCACGATTCTCGGCACGGAGGCCGCCAAGAACCTGGGCGGCAAGGATCTGGCCGATCTGACCAGAACCTTTGAGAATTCGATCTCCGACATCACGTCCACCGTCATGAACAGCGGGTATGCCCGCAAGTTCGAGTTGCAGGCGGACAAAGCCGCCGTCACCATTCTGGAACGAGCCGGCTATTCCCCGAATGGACTGGTCTCCATGCTTCAACAAATGGAAAAAAACCTTAAGCCGGGCGGTCATGATTTCGCCAAGACCCACCCTGCCCCGCAGGATCGGATCACCGAGTTGGCGAAACTCATCAAAACGGGCGCCTCGCCCGAGCCGCCCGCGCGCCAGGCCCGCTTTATCGAAACCATACGGGGGATCTAAGGTGCAGGGCGATGCCAGGGACTCGTCAGCCACGATACGCCAGCGCCTGCTTCAGGCCCTGGGCATCGGGATTCTATCAGCGCTTCTGGCCACTCTTCTGTGGTCCGTTCACGCAGTGGATCGCCTCGAATACCGAATGTGGGACTTTGAGGTCGGAAAATTCGCCAAACCGGCGCCCACCACCAGTCAGATCAGGCTGATTTTTCTGGATCAGGACAGTCTTGACTGGGGCAAGAAATTGGGGTGGGAATGGCCCTGGCCCCGTGAAGTCTATGCCCCTGTCCTGGATTTCTGCCGACGGGCCGGGGTCAGGGCTATCGCCTTCGATGTCATCTTCAGCGAACCGTCGGAACGAATCGATCAGGACGCCGCCCTGGGCGAGGCCATTGCGAAAACACCGGGGTTTGTCGGCACGGTATTTGTCGGCAACAAGACCGGAAGCGCCACAAACTGGCCCCCCACGATTCATGGCTCAGGCATTCGCTTCAAGGATCGCTATCCCCCTCAGAACAATCCCTTCAAAATGGCACGCGCCCTGTTTCCCATTCCGGACGTGGCAACCAACTCGACGATTCTAGGAACCGTCTTCGGTAATCCGGATTCCGACGGCATCTACCGCAGACTGCGCCCGTTCAGTCTCTTCGACGGGCAGGTTGTTCCCTCACTGGGCCTCGGAACCTTCCTGGCCGCCACCACGAACCGGTCGGTGATGCTCCGCGAATCCTGGTTCGGGATCAATCACCGCCACATCCGGATGCACCTCGACCGGAATGGCGAAGCCATTCTGCGCTACCGCGGAAAGTCCATGACCCATCAGACCGTCAACATTTCCGGAGTGATCGAGTCCGAACTCTTGATGCGCGATGGCAAACCACCCCTGATTGACCCCTCATTTTTCAAGGACACCTATGTTTTTCTGGGATTTACCGCGCCTGGACTGAAGGATCTTCGACCGTCTCCGATCGATTCGACCTTTGCGGGCGTTGAAGTTCATGCGACGTTTCTCGATAACCTGCTGGCGGGCGACTTCATGCGCGACGCCCCGCCCTGGTTCTCAATTCTGCTGGGATTTCTCCTGGCCTGCAGCGGCGCTGTCGCCATTCGCCTGGGGCGCCATGTCTGGCAGAACATCCTTGTGTTTATCGTCCTGCTCCCACTTCCCTGTCTTCTGGGCTTCCTGGCCTACGCCGCCGGGTTCTGGCTTCACAGCGTCTTTCTCTTGACGGCCGTCTTCCCGGCTGTCATCGGGGCACTGATCCTCAATTACGCCACAGAGGGAAAACAGAAACGCTTCATCAAGGGCGCCTTCAAGCAATACCTGAGCCCGCTGGTCATCGAGGAACTCGTCCAGCACCCGGAACGATTGAAACTGGGGGGCGAACTGCGGGAACTGTCCATCTTCTTTTCGGACGTAAAAGGATTCACAGGAATCTCCGAAAGACTGAACCCGCAGGAATTGACGACGCTTCTGAATGACTACCTGACAGCCATGACGGACATCATCTATGCCCATGGCGGCACGGTGGACAAGTATGAGGGTGACGCGATCATCGCGTTCTGGAATGCTCCGCTTGCCCAGCCGGATCATCCCATCCTGGCCGTGCATACCGCTCTGGAGTGCCAGGCCAAACTGAACGCCATGAACCCTGAATTCAAAGAGCGCATAGGCTGCGAACTTCATCAGCGCATAGGACTCAACAGCGGCCCGGTGGTGGTCGGCAACATGGGTTCCCGCCAGCGGTTCAATTACACGTTCCTGGGAGACGCCGGCAATCTCGCCGCCCGCTTGGAGGGCATTAACAAACAGTTCGGCACGTCGCTCCTGATCTCTGAACATACAAAAAAACAGCTGAATGCCGACCTCGCCGTGCGAGAGATCGCCCGGGTTCAAGTGGTGGGCCGAAAGGAACCCGTCACCGTCTTTGAGCCCATGACGCTCGCCGTCGCGGCCGCCCGCAGCGAAATCCTGGCGACGTTTGCCAAAGCTCTGATCCTGTATTACAATGGGGGCTTGAATGAGGCTCTGGCGCTCTTCTCCACGATTGAGGCCCAGGACGCCCCGGCTGCAGCGTATGCAAGGCGATGCCGGAGTTTGCTGGCCACGACTCAGGAGAACGGGACTGGCGTATGGATCATGACCGAGAAATAACCATGAAAAAAAGAACCATCAAAGACCTGACTCTGCTCGGACACAGCACCACCCGGTATCCGGATTCGCCGGATAAGGCGAAACTGGAGGCCTTCCCGAACCGCTATGTCAACCGCGACTATGTCGTCCGGTTCGACTGTCCCGAGTTTACAAGCCGCTGCCCGATCACCGACCAACCCGATTTCGGCGAGATTACCATCGAATACGTCCCCAACCGCTTATGTCTGGAAAGCAAGGCTCTGAAACTTTACTTGTATTCCTTTAGAAACCACAACACCTTCCACGAGGAAGTCGTCAACCGCATCCTGGACGATATCGTGAAGGCCATCGCACCTCGCCGGATCAAGGTAACGGGACACTTCAACCCCCGCGGCGGCATTTCCATCTCCGCCGAGGCCCAGTGGCCGGGATAAGGGCGCTTAAAATGCGCCCATCAACAGGGTTGTGAAACTGACCACCGGGGAGGTTTCGCGGTAGTCATCCACCGTGGCACGAATCTCGTTGACTGCTGATTTGACGTCGTTGTACAGCGTTTCGTCATTGACCAGTTTGCCCAGAAGCCCTTCGCCGCGCTGAATCTTGCCGGTGATATCCTTAAGCGAAGTCGCCGTCCTGGCAATGTCCTGATAGAGCAGATCATCCTTTGAAAGCAGTTTGCCCAGTGTCCCCTCGCCTTTGTTAAGGCGCTCACTGATGTCCTTCAGGTTCGCCGCCACGGCCGCGACATTGGTGTAGAGGGAGTCATCCGAGATCAACTTGCCCAACGTTCCCCCGCCCTTGTTGATCTTGTCGGCAATCTCCTGAACCTTGGCCGTCACCCCGCGGATATCCTTCGCCACGCCCTGGACTTCAGTATAGAGCCCATCATCGTTGACAAGTTTTCCAAGCGTTCCCTGGCCCTGGTTAATCTTGCCGGATATATCCTTGATCGAGGCCACCGACCGTTCCAGGTTCGTCAGAATCCCGCCCTCATTGAGGGCCATGCGAATCTCATGGACCGCGGTGGCCGCCTCGGCCATCAGGTCAAACGGTTTTGTCCCCTGCGGCATCACATCGGAAGGAAGAAACGCCGCCTGCTCCGAACCGGTTCGAATTTCCATGTTCCGTCCGCCCAGGATGGATGTACTGATCACCGTGATCTGGTAATCCGTCTTCAGTTTCATGGGTTTATCGAGCATGGCCAATACACGCACCCTGCTATTGTTCTCGATCAGTCGCAAGGACTTGATCTTCCCGACCGTCATGCCGCGCTGGACAACGTTGTCATCTTTGCGCAAACCCATGACGTCCTCGAATTCGGCTTCCATCGGGAACTTTTTCTCAAACAAACTGGCCCGGCCCAGGACAATGGTAAAGTAAGCCAGGGCCAGAAGGATCATGAACATAAAAGTTCCGACGACCAGTTCAATTGTCATTTCACGGTCAACGCTGCTCTGTTTCATACGCCTTTTTTCTCCCAATCGCCCCGGACGGTAATAAATTGCGCTTCCAGGAACTGCTGAACTTCTTCGCGCTCCGACTTCACAAACTCCTCAGGATCAGCCAACTCAACGATCTTTCCGCCCGTCAACATGGCAATCCGGGTTCCGATCGACAGGGCGCTATGGAGGTCATGCGTAACCACAACACTGGTGACACCCAGTTCGTTCCGCAAATGCTCGATCAACTTGTCGATCATGCGGGAGGAAACCGGGTCGAGTCCCGACGTCGGTTCGTCGTACAGGATGATCTCGGGATTCATGACAATCGCCCTCGCCAGACCAACCCGCTTGCGCATGCCGCCGGAAATTTCAGCGGGGAACTTTTCGGTGTCTTTATCCAGACCCACCATGCTTAACTTTTCGATCACCTTCGCCTGAATCTCATCCTCGGAGAGTTTCGTCTTCTCGCGCAGGGGCAAGGCCACATTCTCGCCGACGCTGAGCCATTCCAACAATGCGCCGTTCTGAAACAGGACTCCAAACTTGTCCCGGATTTTAACCAGTTGATCACCGGCGGCCTCGCTCACTACGTCGCCATCCACCATGACGCGACCTTCGTCAGGGGTCATCAGGCGAACCATATGTTTGAGTGTCACGCTCTTGCCGGTGCCCGATGGCCCGACAATAACCATGGTTTCGCCTTTGCGAACCTCCAGGTTAACGCCGTCCAGAACACGTCTTGTTCCGAGTATCTTGGTAACATTTTCGAGCCGGATCATACGTAGAATAACCTCGTGATCATATACCCGACAATCAAAATGGTCAGAAATGACAGGATCACCGTTCGCCGGGTCGCGTTGCCGACCCCGACCGCCCCCTGCGTTGTGGCAAACCCCTGATGACAGGCGGTAATGACGATGATGACCCCAAACAGAAACGCCTTGAGCATCCCGACGAAAAGATCCTTGTTCTCGGCAAACCGGATGGCGTTATCGATATAGGCCGACCAGGGAACGTTGAGTTGGGTCATTCCGACAATGCCTCCGCCCACCACCCCCATAATGCAACTGTAGAACGAAAGGAACGGTGTCATCACGGCCATGGCGACCAAACGGGGCATGACCAGAAACCGCACCGGATTGATAGACATCAACTCCAGGGCGGCGATTTCCTCCGACACGACCATCGTACCCATCTGGGCGGCAATGGCAGACCCCACGCTGGCGGCCAGGATCAGACCGGTCATGAACGGCCCCATTTCCCTAAGCATCGAGACCATGACGGCGGCGCCGATGAACACTTCCTGTCCGAACCGGCGCATTTCAATCCCGGTCTGAAGGGCCAGAATCATTCCCGTAAACGACGCCACCACCGTGATCACGGCCAGACTCTTGATTCCTCCAATGAACATCTGGAGTATGATTTCGTGCCTGGCGCGCCGCACAAACATAAACCGCAGACACAGAATGGCCTCAAACAATAGCAACAGGGCCCGTCCGGCATTGCGCAAGGCTCCGACCGCTTCACGCCCCAGTTTCCCGCGCCAGTCGGTGGCCGGCGGAAAATATCTTGGTTCACGCGTAATTATGGCTTGGTCCTCCACTTCAGAATATACAGAACACGCCATGTCTTCCCGGTCTCATGGCGCTGGTATCCTAGCATGCCTTTCAGAAAATCCCACTCCCGATGCGTATCGGCGGCATGATCATGCGACCATGAAACCAACGGGAATACTGACCCGGATGCCGTTCCATTTGTCAGGCTACCCCATCGGGCCAAACCCCATAACACCTCATTCTCACACCCCCTCGCGGTTCGCTCATAACGGTAAACCGTCCAGAGGGGCGAGAGATTCCTCTCGATGGGCGCCGTATCCCGGAAAGGCCACAGGTCAACCACCCGAACCCGCTTGGTGTCGTCGCGCGTCCGTTCATAGGACATCAGGGGCCAGACGCTGACATAGCGGTCAACAACCGTATCCGGAGTTTTAAGCGGGCGTTGCGACTCCGAGTAGAAGAGCGGGAAAATCCGGAACCGATTGATGTCGGTGGGCGGTGTGATGTCATGCCGATTCCAGATGAAGGGCCACAACCAGAACCGACGGTTCTCGTCCGGCGTGGTTCGCCGTCCATACAAAGGCCAGACGTATAGTTTATCCTCTTTTGTTGACTTCGAGGTCTGAATAAAAGGCCAGAGGTAGACATTATGAGTGCCCTGTTTGCCAACCGTATGACGGAAAAACGGCGGAACAAACATCCAGGTCTCCTCCACGTCGCTCTTCGCATGGCCGTAAATCGGAAACAGCATGAAACCACGACCGCGCACTCCGGGATGATCCAGACGCGAAGACGTCCAAAATGGCCATAGGATGTAAGTGTTTTTGTACTCGCCCTTTTTCTCCGACAGCCCGTAAAACGGAAACACCCTGAACCGGTAGAGATCATCACCCGTAGTGCGCGATACAATCGGCCAGAACCAGTGGTCGGTTCTCAGATCATTCAATTCGCTATGCCAATACAGCGGGAAGAGAGCAAACTTGACCGTGTCCCGCCCAAACCAGTTGTCGATGCGTCCCCCCAAGGGAAAGACAGCCCCGTAATTTTCGCCTGCCGTATTTCGCCCCAGCGCCAGAATCGGCAAAATCCAAAAATGATAGGTCGAAGGAGGCTCCGTGGGCCGGGAACCAAAGTAAAAAGCCGACAAAAAACGCCAGTTGGTTTCATTTTTCCAATGACTGATGTGCGCCACGGGCCAGAGAATGTCGATGTTCTCACGACCGGTGCGGGCATCATGTTCGTCTGTAAAGAAGGGCCGAACAGCCGTCATGTCAGGCCGATCCCCCCCAACCGAATACTCAACCAGAGGCCCCAAACTGCGGGAATACTCCCGTCCGTGCAGATCTTCGCCCGATGACGCAAAACACCCGAAGTCATAGGCCGGGGTGGCCCGGCTCCACAAAGCGAAACCCAGACAGGCCATCGCGGACAGAATGAGTGTGACACTCCGCTTCATAGCCTCATTCCAGTGCGCGAAAGGATTCGCCAATCAACGTTTCCTTTTTGAAAATGGACGCGATGAGCGCGGCGCGAATCCACATTCCGTTTCGCATCTGCCGCCAATATACCGCTCGGGGGTCGTCATCCACATCGACCGAGATCTCCTGGCGGCGGGGAAACGGGTGCATGATGACCGCCTCCGGCTTGAGCAACGCCAGCTTGTCCCGGGTAAAACAATACCGACTGATGTCAATCTTGCGGCTCTCCCCCGCCGCATCCCATTCATCCTGAATGCGGGTCATATAAATGGCGTCGCCCTGCGGAATCGCCCTGTCAAAATCGCACATCACCTCATAACGCACTCCGGCCCGGTTCAGCAGATCAAGAATATCCCCCCCTATCTGGAGTTCCTTCGGGGCGACAAAGAGCATCTTCACAGCGCTGTAATTGGTCAGCAACCAGGCCAGCGACCGCACGGTTCGCCCGCGGGCCAGATCGCCTACAAACACAATGGTTTTACCATCAATGCTGCCCCGGTTTTCAAAGCTTCTCTGAAGCGTGTACACATCCAGAAGCGCCTGCGTTGGGTGCTGATCCTTTCCGGAACCCGCGTTGATGATCGGAACCGGCCGATCCGTATTGGAGAGCAACCA
>CAYHEL010000095.1:0-5888 GCA_964355415.1 uncultured Verrucomicrobiota bacterium
GCGCCATCACGCGGCTCGAGGAGGCCAGCGGCCGCCGGTTTGGCGACCCCGAGACCCAGGTCATCCTGCCGCGTATCGAGGGAGATCTGATTCCCGCTTTACAGGCCTGCATAGACGGCACGCTGTCCCCGGATTTGGTGAAGTACAAATCGGAGGCCTGTGTCTGTGTCGTGATGGCCGCGGGCGGGTATCCCGGTTCCTACCAGAAGGGGAAGGAAATTCGCGGACTTCAAGGCGTCGCGAGTGTGCCGGAGGCGGTTGTCTTTCATGCCGGAACGGAGGTCAAGGGAGGCCGGGTTCTGACGGCGGGAGGCCGGGTTCTGGGCGTTACCGCGCTGGGAGAGGATCTGAAGACGGCGGTTGACCGCGCCTACCAGGCGGTCGGGAAAATCAGTTATGAGGGCGCCCAGTTTCGCCGTGATATTGCCGCCAGGGCGTTGAAGCCGTGATGAATGACGAAGGGGAAAATTCATGAAAAAAGATTCGGGACGGAAACCTGAAGTGGCTGTGATCATGGGGAGTGATTCCGATTGGTCGCTTCTCGAGGAAACGGTTGCCACACTGACTCGATTTGATGTGGCGAGCGAGGTTCGCGTCATGTCCGCGCACCGGACGCCTGATCGGGCCGCCACGTTCGCCCGGAATGCATCGGCGCGCGGGGTCAGGGTGATTATTGCCGCCGCAGGCGGAGCGGCGCATCTCGCCGGCGTCGTCTGCGCCCACACCACCTTGCCGGTCATCGGTATTCCCGTGACCAGCGGGTTCATGGATGGTTTGGATTCCCTCCTGTCGACCGTCCAGATGCCTGCCGGAGTGCCGGTCGCCACAGTGGCGGTGGGCAAGGCCGGCGCGGTGAATGCCGCGATTCTGGCGGTTCAGATTCTGGCGCTTGGACGCCCGGATCTGGCCCGCGCACTGGCGGGGCATAAGAAGAACCTCCTGGAGAAAGTGACGGCGGGCAATGCCCGTATCCAGGCGGAGATCGCCAAAACAAAGAAGGCCTCGTGAGGACACCGCGCCACGAACTTTAGGATTCCAACGAGTCTGGCGGTAGGGTGCCTGTTGACGGTGTTCGCGGGCCGACCCGGCGATGCCATGGTGGGATCCAGTTTGGACGAGGTGCTCTCGTGCCTGGAAACCAACGGCTTTCTGGTTGACCGTTCGCTGGCCGTGCGGAACGGCATTGAGGGCATTCTCAAGTCCATTGATCCGGGCGCCATTCTGGGGGTGGGAAGTGAAACAAACGGGTATGACTTCGGAATGACCCAGACGGTGACGACGGCGGAGTCCTGGCCCGAGGATATTGCTTATGTGAAAATCCAGGGACTGACCAGGGGCAGTGGCCGGGAAATTCTGACGCATCTTCAATCCCTGACCCGTAAAGCGGGCATTATCCTCGATCTGCGCGGGGTTTCCGGGAATGATCCGGAAGTGGTGTCATGCCTCGCCGGAATCGCCCACCCGAAATTGGAGCCGCTGTTTATTCTGACCGATAATCAGGGGCGGTGTCTTTCCACCAACGTCGCCGAGTCAGTCGCCTCCATTTCCGCCCCCCTCATGGTGCTTATTGATGGCCATACTGGAAGGGCGGCCGAAGCCCTGGTTGCCCTGTGGAGAGGTCATCCGGGCATCATGCTGATCGGATCAACCACCAGTGGGGAGGTTCGCTTCCGGGACGTTGTGACACTTCCGAACGGCCAGGTGATTACCCTGGCGACCCGGAAACTGGTTCCGCTGTACGGCGACTCCTATGAGGGACGCGGCGTTACACCCGATGTGATTGTTTCCCGGAGCAGGGAAGCCGGAAACGCAAGACTCTTCGATACCAATACCCCGGCTCGCGCCCTCAGCGCCAAGTCTGAACGGGATCGGGATTTGATGAGGCGGGTGGACGGGGATGCCGTGCTGCAGAGGGCCACCGATATCATTCTTGGCCTGAGAACCTTGGGAAGCCATGGACAGTAGCCGTCCCAGAATGATCAAGGTGAATCCCGCCAGACTGGACGAAAAAGCCATTATGGATGCGGTTCTGGTTTTACGTTCAGGAGAACTCATCCTTCTTCCCACAGAGACGGTTTACGGTCTCGCCGCCGATCCCGCCGTGCCGGGTGCGGTCAATCGGATCTTTGCCGCGAAAGAGCGTGATCGGGGCAAACCCATTCCGTTATTGGCATCAGGACTGGCGGCCGTGGAACGGGCTGGCGCCGTGCTCTCGCCGGGTGCCCGCCGACTGGCCAGGCGGTATTGGCCGGGCCCCCTGACTCTGGTCTTACCCTGCGGCGGGCAGACGGAAGGATTCCGGGTTCCTGATCATCCCGTCGCCTTGGCGGTACTCAATCGTGTCGGAGGCCTCCTCAGGGTCACCAGCGCCAACCTGAGCGGAGAAGCCGCATCGCGCACGATGGAGGCGGCCGTGGCGGCTTTGGGTTCCAGGGTGGCACTGGCTCTTGATGCCGGACCGGCGCCACTGGGCGTGGAGAGTACCGTGGTGGATGCGACCGGAGATTCGCTCGCCATTCTCAGGCAGGGCGCGCTGTCACGCGAGGCCATTCTTGGAAAACCGAAAATCCTGTTTGTCTGCACCGGAAATACCTGCCGCAGCCCCATGGCGGAACACCTGTTCCGGAAATGGATGGGCCGGGAAGCCGGGTGGGAGGCGGGTTCCTCCGGGGTCGCGGCCCTGGATGGGCAATCCGCCAGCGCCGGCGCCATTCAGGCGCTGGCTGGCATTAAACTGGACTTGTCAGCTCATCGAAGCCGTTTGCTGACGCAAGCCCACATTGACGATGCCGATCTGATTGTGGTAATGACGCAGGCTCATCAAAACGATGTGTGGCGTCGTTTTCCCCGCGCCAAAGGCCGGGTTGTTCTCTTGAATGCGTTCAGTCCGATCCATCGCGATGAGGATGTCCCGGATCCCTTTGGAAGCAAGGCCGATGTGTACAGGACGATACGGGATGAAATAGAAGCCGCCATGCCTGATTTGGTTCTGCATGTGCATGAATTATATAAGAAATAGAGACAGATATCGGGAGGAGTGGGCACGATGAAAATGGCGATAGGCGCGGATCATGGCGGATTTGAACTCAAGGATAGTCTGGTCAAACTTCTGAAACAGCGGGGTGTCGCCGTGGAAGATGTCGGGTGTTTCAGTCCCGATGCTGTGGATTACCCCGATTACGCCCGAACCGTGGCCGTCATGGTGTCCGAAGGAGTGGTCGATCAGGGACTTCTGATTTGCAGAACCGGCATTGGGATGAGCATGTCGGCCAATAAATTCCCGCGCGTTCGCGCGGCATTATGTCTGTCACCCCTGATGGCCATGGCGGCGCGCACCCATAACGATGCCAATGTGCTGGTTCTGGGGGGGGACTTGGAGACCCCGGATCGGGCCGGACAAATTCTTGACGCCTGGCTGGCGGCGAAATTTATCGGGGAAGAGCGCCATCAACGCCGCGTGGACAAGATCGGCGCCATGTCGGGCGCGGCCCTGGAACTTCCCGCCGTGGCTGAGACGGATCCGGAAATTTATTTCGCCATCAAGCACGAAGAGGATCGCGAACTTCGCACCCTTGATCTGATTGCCTCCGAAAACTACGCCAGCCGTGCGGTTCGCGAGGCGCAGGGTTCGGTTCTGACCAATAAGTACGCCGAGGGTTATCCCGGTAAGCGTTATTACAACGGTTGTGAGTATGTGGATGTGGTGGAGCAACTCGCCATCGACCGGGCAAAGGCCCTGTTCGGCGCGGAACATGCCAATGTGCAACCCCACTGCGGCAGTTCGGCGAATATGGCGGTCTATTTCGCGGCGCTTCAGGCCGGGGATACCATCTTGGCGATGAGTCTGGCCCACGGCGGACATTTGACCCACGGCCACAAAATCAATTTCTCGGGCCGGTTTTTCAAAATCGTTCCGTACGGGGTCAATGCCAGGACGGAGATGATCGATTACGACGAACTGGCGGCCCTCGCGAAGCAGAACAATCCAAAACTGGTGGTCGCAGGCGCAAGTGCCTATCCCCGCATCCTCGACTTCAAGCGGTTGCGCGAAATCGCCGACAGTGTCGGCGCCCTGCTGATGGTGGACATGGCCCATATTGCCGGCTTGATTGCCGCCGGGATTCATCCCAGTCCGTTCCCCTATGCCGACTTTGTCACCACCACGACGCACAAGACCCTCCGCGGCCCGCGCAGCGGCATGGTGTTGTGCAAGGCGAAGTATGCCCAGGAAATAGACAAACAGGTGTTTCCCGGACTTCAGGGAGGTCCGCTGATGCATACCATTGCGGCCAAGGCCATTTGTTTCAAGGAGGCCCTGCAGCCGGAATTCAAGGAATACCAGAAACAGGTGGTTGTGAATGCCCGTGTCCTGGCGGCGTATCTGTCCCAACACGGAATGCGTATGGTATCGGGTGGTTCCGACAACCATCTTATGCTGGTGGATCTGACCCCGCTGGGAACGACCGGCAAGGATGCCTCGACGGCCCTCGAGAAGGCGGGGATCATTGTCAACAAGAACGCGATCCCGTTCGATACCCGCCCGCCCGCAGTGACCTCCGGCGTGCGCATCGGCACGCCTGCCGTGACAACACGCGGCATGAAGGAAGCCGAGATGGAGAAACTCGGCGGCTGGATTGTCGAGGCCGTCAAGAAGCAGGCCGATGAGAAGGCGCTGGCCGCAATCAAGGCGGACGTTGTCGCCATGGCCATGAAGTTCCCGATTCCCTGAACAAGGATCGGTTCTTCGTGGTAGGCAATGTCAACTACCTCTGGTAAATCAGTCGGACCGGTCTGACTTGTCCGACAGGTCTGACATTGCTTGAACCCCTTTGCACTCCGGGTAGACGGAGCAACCCCAGAAAGGGTGCCCTGCGTGCGGACCTTGTTTGGCGGTGCGTTGGCGCATGGGTTTGCCACATAGAGAACAGGTGGGGGCATTTGGTGCGTCGAGTTTTTCCGACATTCTGGCCTGTGCCCGCGTGGCGTAGAGCCGCTCGGTAAAGCCGCCGTGTTCGACAAAATCGCGGCTCAGCCTCTCGATCTGACGGCGCAACAAGTACGAGGCTTGGTTCACGGCGCACAACATGGCATTGGCGGCAAGTTCAGGTTCTGCTTTTGCGGCAAATTCCGACAAGCCGGCCAATCCTGACAGACGAACTTTCCCTGCGTTCACCGGCGGCAAGTTTGGCGCTACATCGTGTTTCAAGCGTTCACGCATGGCAAGGGCCTCGGTGGAATCCTTGTGGTAGACACGAAGGCCGCGCTGAACCAGAAAACTCTTGTAGTCTTTGGCCAGTTCGTCAGAGAGGCTGGCCCTGGCCACGTTAGTGAGTTTGATCTCCGTCTTGCTCGAGGTTGCCGCCGCCCCGCTGCCCTCGCTGATATTGCGAACACCACTTCTGGCCGCCTGCACCATCTGGTCGTGGGTGCGCGAACGCTTGTCGATGAACCGGTCGCAGAAGACAACCGTGGCGTCATAGACGGCTTCTGCCACCTTGTAACTGCGCAGATGCTCGTACCCACCGTGGGGTAAAAGGACACTGTCTGACGCACTCATGATTCCTCCCTGATGTGTGGAGTCAATAATGTCGGAGGCGACAGGTTCTGTCTATCGGCTATCATGACGATCAATGTATCAGCGAATCGGCAACGGGGTGGTCGTTATTCGGTGAAACTGTCAAAATCGTCCATCTCGTCAGACCGATCCGACTCGACATGACCAGGGAACCACTGGAAGCATCATGCTCAACACGTTGAGCATTGGATATTGTGAAGATGGAAGCTGCCGCGAAACCTGTGCTATACGCATCCATGGGCCGCCTGTCACACGACCACTGAAACGTTGGATGATTCCCGGGGCGCACCAGTCTGCCTGTCCCCGGTGCGCC
>CAYHEL010000095.1:5988-8292 GCA_964355415.1 uncultured Verrucomicrobiota bacterium
GCGAATTCGGATAGGCCGTACCGGTCAGCCATCTCCTGGATCTCGTAAACCAGGGTGCGCTTTTCTTCCAGGGCGTGTTGCAGTTCCCGCTGCCGGGTCAACAGATTGCCAAAGGTGCGGTGGACCCAACTACGAAAACCAGGTACATCCCGCTCATGATAGCGTTTGAGTTGATCCTTGAGCTGGGCCAGTGCCTTCTCGGCCTTCTGATGCGCCTGTAGGGCCTTCTTGCGTAGCGTGCGGGTGTTGAGCCGGATCAGATCCTTGCGGCGACTCAGGACCGGCCTGAGGGGGTCTGGTTGGGCGCGCGACCTGACAGGTGCTTTTCGGTATGATTTCATTCGGTTCCGGCAGACTGTGCCAAAGAGGAGACTGGCAAACAAGCCTGTAACATTAGGTTTTCGAGATGGGTTGGCGTCTGGAACATTGACTTACCATCCGGCTAAGTCCATTCTGAAAAGGTGGGCGCGAATCACGTACCTGCTGCTGGTTAGAAAGGCCACCATGAAAGAATTTACTGCCATTGGGCTGACGCCCCCCATCCTGAAAGCCATCAGGGAACTTGGTTTCGAGGTTCCGACTCCCGTGCAGGAGAAGGTGATTCCGATCTTCCTGAAGAGTACCCGCGACCTGATTGCACTGGCCCAGACAGGAACCGGCAAGACGGCGGCCTATGGCCTTCCTCTCCTTCAGATGATGGATTCCTCCAGTCCCCGGACTCAGGCGCTGATCCTTTGTCCAACCCGCGAATTGTGTCTCCAGATCACCCGCGATTTGGACTGCTACTCGAAACATCTGCCGGGTATCCGCGGATTGGCTGTGTATGGCGGGGCTTCCATTGGAGACCAGATCCGGGAACTGCGACGCGGCGCCCACATCATCGTCGCCACGCCGGGTCGGCTCCACGACATGCTTCGCCGCGGGAAGGCCGACCTGTCCGGCGTCGGCTGGGTGGTGCTCGATGAGGCCGACGAGATGATGAACATGGGCTTCCAGGAGGAGATGGAGGCCATTCTCGGGGCCGTGCCGGATTCCGCGCGGACGCTGTTATTCTCGGCGACGATGCCCAAGCAAGTCGCGTCCATGGCCGGGAAGTACATGGAGGATCCCGAGGAAATTGTTCTCGGGAAGCGAAACTCCGGTTCGGACACCATCCGGCACGAATGTTACAAGGTTCACGCCAAGGACCGGTATGCCGCTTTGAAGCGGCTGATCGATTCCACGCCCGATCTCTATGCGATCATTTTCTGCCGGACCCGCCTGGAGACGCAGGAAGTGGCCAATCACCTGAACAAGGACGGGTATCACGCCGATGCCCTGCACGGTGATATGAGTCAGGATCAGCGGGGCGAGGTGATGAATGCCTTCAGGAGCCGCGATCTTCAACTTCTGGTTGCCACGGATGTCGCCGCGCGCGGTTTGGACGTCAACGAATTGACTCATGTGATCCATTACAATCTTCCCGACGAGGCGGAACTCTATACCCACCGCAGCGGTCGTACAGGCCGGGCAGGCAAGGAAGGCACCTCGGTTGTCCTCATTCATTACCGCGAGGAACCCCGGCTGCGGGTCATCGAGAGAATCCTCAAGAAGCCGTTCATGCACAAACGCCTTCCCTCCGCCCGCGATGTCTGCGAGGCGCGGTTGGCCGGACTCCTGAACACAGTCAAGCAGGTGGATGTCAAGGACGGGCGACTGGATTCCTACATGCTGAAGATCCAGGAGCAACTCGGCGAGATCTCCCGCGATGATCTGATCAAGAAATTTGTGCTCAAGGACTTCGACCGTCTGTTGGCTTACTACAAGGATGCGCCCGACCTGAATGCGCCGTCCGGGCAAGGGGCCTTCGAGCGACCCGGCCGCTTTGATCGGCGCGACCAGCGGGAACAGCGAAATGACCGACCTGAGCGTGGCGACCGACCTGAGCGCGGTGATCGGCCGGAACGGCCGGAGGGCCCGCGTCGGCCCGGCTATGTCAGGGAACGGGGCGATCCCACTATGGCGCGACTGCGTATCAATCTGGGACGCCGGAATTCATTGACGCCGCCGGATCTGATGGCGTTGATCAACCGGGCGACCCCCGGCCCGATGGCGCCAGTGGGCCGCATTCACGTCACCGAACACGTTACGTTTTTCGAGTTACCCAAACAGGATGCCCAGCGGATTGTGCCCGCCATGAACAAAAGCACTTTCGGGGGGAGACCTGTCGAAGTGGTCATCGCGGAAGACAACCAGGCGGCGGGGCCGGAGCACCGCCGCGAACCGGATGCCCGGCCTCATGGAAAAACGGCTGGACACCGGGGA
>CAYHEL010000096.1:0-1145 GCA_964355415.1 uncultured Verrucomicrobiota bacterium
CCGTTGAGTAAAGCCAGACAATGGCATCATCAACACGCCCGCCGAAATAGCCGCTGACACACCCCAGCAACACCCCGATGGGAATGGCCATCAGGGCGGTAACAACACCCACGAGAAAAGCAATGCGCGCCCCCTGAATGGCTCGCTGTAACACATCTCGTCCCAGGTTGTCTGTCCCCCAGGGACGATAGGCAAGAGTCCTGACGCCCTTCCATACCCAGTGCGACGTTCCGCCCGAGGCCGCCTGCTGGCGCGCCAGGGCAAAAGGCTGACGGAAGCAACTCGGAGGAAGATACCGTTCGGCAAGATTGACCTGCTGATAGGACGGTGTTCGATCCATGATCCGGTAATAGCGATAGACGCCCTCCCCATAGAACGCCACCAACAGGAATGCCGCCATGATCCACAGGCACACGCGAATCAAGCGCCGTCGGCATAACTCGCGCCACGCCCCGCCCCACACTGATTGTCCTTCATCCATGCTGTTCATCAATCCCGTTCTTGACTCTGAAATGATTCATGAAGACTTATCTGAGTTTCACCCGCGGATCAGCCCATGCATAGCAGACATCGGTCAAAAGACTGGCCACCACATAAATCGCGGCCCCCACAATGACCACACCCCTCACCACATCGACATCCGCAGAATTGATCGCATTGATGCTTAAGCCTCCCAAACCCGGTATTCCAAAGAAACTTTCAAGTAGCAGATTTCCTGTATAGAGATAGGGTAACACCAGCGCCGTATTCGTGATGATCGGGATCATGGCATTGGGCAGAACATGCTTGAAGAGAACCGCCACAGGCCCCAACCCCTTGGCATATGCGGTTTTGACGTAATCCTTGTAGAGTTCATCCAGAATCACCGTGCGGTAGAATCTCAGATTCGGACCCAACCCGCTGATCACCCCGATCATAACCGGCAATAACAGGTACCTCCAGGACTCGAACCCCCATATCGGGAACCAGCCCAGTTTGAAGGCAAAGAAGAATTGTCCCATGATAATCCATACCAGATAGTTCACGCTCATCAGGACAACCGAGACAATGACCAGAACACGATCCACACTTTTATTTCGCCAGTAGGCGCAAGCCAGAGCCATCCCGATGGACATCACCAGCCCTCCGAAAAATATCGGAATGGT